>JBAWHL010000001.1:0-2342 GCA_049593815.1 Ilumatobacteraceae bacterium
ACCCACCGGCACCCACCGGCCCACATCCCCCGAGGAGCCCACCCGATGAACACCCCACCGATCCGCCGCGCCGCCCGGCGCGGCACAGCCGTCCTCGCCATGCTCGCCGTCGGTCTCGCCGCCTGCGGCAGCGACAGCGCGACGCCTGCGGATCCGTCCGCACCCGAGTCGAGCGATGCATCGTCGACGAACGCCACGTCACCCGCCGACAGCACCAATGCCACCGACGCAGCAACCGCCGACGCCTTCCCCGTCACGATCGAGCACGCATTCGGTGAGACCACGATCGACGCCGAACCACAGCGGGTCGTGTCGATCGGCTTCGCCGAGCACGACGTGATCCTCGCCCTCGGCGTGACGCCGATCGCCGTGCGCGACTGGTACGGCGACCAGCCCTACGCCACATGGCCGTGGGCGCAGGACGAGCTCGGCGACGCGCAACCCGAGGTCCTGCCGAGCACCGAGCTCAACTTCGAGCAGATCTCGGCGCTCGACCCCGACGTGATCATCGGCATCAACTCCGGGATGTCCGACAGCGACTACGCCACCTTGTCCCAGATCGCCCCGACCGTCCCCCGACCCGATGGCACCGCCGACTACGGCACCGCCTGGCGCGACCAGCTCGAGCTGACCGGCCGGGCGCTCGGCCGCTCCACCGAGGCCACCGAGGTCGAGGCCACGCTCGACGACATGTTCGCCGCTGCTCGTCAGGCGCATCCCGAATTCGATGGGCAGACCGCCGCGGTGGCCTTCGCCTTCGGGGAACTGCCGGGCGCGTACGCCTCCAGCGACCCACGCAGCCAGATCGTCGCCGAACTCGGCTTCGAGATTCCGGCCGAGTTCGACGAACTCGCCGGCGACCAGTTCTACTTCGACGTCAGCCAAGAGAACCTCGCAACGCTCGACACCGACGTCATCATCTGGGTCGTCAGCGACGCCAGTGGCTACGCCGCGCTCGACGCGATGCCCCTGCGTCCCACCCTGACCGCGTTCACCGAGGGTCGCGAGATCATCGCCGATCCGTTGCTCAGCGGCGCCTTCTCCCACGGGAGTCCGTTGAGCCTCGAGTACGTGCTGGAGGAACTCGTTCCCGAGCTGGCGCTCGCCGTCGACGGCGACCCGACGACGACGGTCCCCTCGATCCTGCTGCTCGAAGCAGGCGCAGAGGGTGCCGAGTTCACGACAGCGGAGCGCGAGGTCGCCGACGCCTGGGCGCTGGTGTTCGACTCGACGGTGCCGTTCGCCGACAAGGCCGACCATCTCGATGACGCCGACGCCCTGGAGCCGACCGTCGATGCCTACACCGAGGCCGGGGCCGCGCTGGGCGGCATCTTCCTCGTGCCGACGGTCGTCGTGATCGACGACACCGGCGACGCAGCGACGCTGACCTACGACGTGCTCTTCGGCCAGGAGACCGCGTACACCGCACTCGAGGGAGAGCTGACGCTCGCCGACGGCGTCTGGACCGTGAGCCGCGAGGAGTTCTGCAGCTTCATGGCTTCGGCCCGCACTGCCTGTTCATAGGTGTTGACTATCAGCTCGATTGAATCAATCGAATTGGGAATCGAACGGTCCGTTCGTATGGTGAGTGCATCCCCCCGCAAGACCCCCATCAACACCACAACAGGAGGACCACATGTCCGTGATCAACACCGAAATCCAGCCGTTCGAGAACACCGCGTTCCACAACGGTGAATTCGTCCAGGTCAGCGACAACGACCTGCGCGGCAACTGGAGCATCGTGTTCTTCTACCCGGCCGACTTCACGTTCGTCTGCCCGACCGAACTGGGCGACCTCGCCGACAACTACGCCGAGTTCAAGCGCCTCGGCGTCGAGATCTACTCGGTCTCGACCGACACGCACTTCACCCACAAGGCGTGGCACGCGAGCTCGGACACGATCGGCAAGATCGAGTACCCGATGATCGGTGACCCGACCGGCGATCTGACCCGCAAGTTCGACATCATGCGCGAAGACCAGGGCCTCGCCGACCGCGGCACGTTCCTCGTCGACCCCGACGGCATCATCCAGTTCATGGAGATCACCGCCGAGGGCATCGGCCGCAACGCCGTCGAAGTCCTCCGCAAGGTCAAGGCCGCCCAGTACGTGCGCAGCCACCCGGGTGAGGTCTGCCCGGCCAAGTGGGAAGAGGGCGACGACACGCTCGCTCCGTCCCTGGACCTCGTCGGCAAGATCTGACGATCCCGTCGTTCGATGTGACAGATGGTGCCTGGCACCGGGTTATCACCAGCGGGTCGGAGCGTCAGATCTTGCCGACGAGATCCAGGGACGGGGCGAGCGTGTCGTCGCCCTCTTCCCACTTGGCCGGGCAGACCTCGCC
>JBAWHL010000002.1:0-8784 GCA_049593815.1 Ilumatobacteraceae bacterium
ACCATGCCGTGCGCGCCGCTCGCGTATCGCTCGTGGATGGTCGACACCCAGACGTCCGTGGCGGACCACTCCGTCTTCGGGCACCTGGGCACCACCAATCACGACGGTTCCACGGAGTCCAAGCGACTCGGTCCCGGTCACCTCGATGAGGTCTCGACGTAACACCAACGTCAGATCACCTCTCATGAGGCCGCCGGGTTCCGACCCGGCGGCCTTTTTGGTTTTTCGTCCCCGTCCCCAGTCCCACCCACCCAATACCCACCAACACCAGCAGAAAGCAGCACCACATGACGCTCCTCGACACGCCGAACCCGGCGCCGAACACCTCCTTCCCCTCCGACTCCGACGCCGTTCGGCTCGGTTCGAAGATCCCGACCACGACGACACGCGAACAGGAATCCACCATGAGCACCCTCGAACAAGCCCGATCGATCCTGATCGAGCCCCGCGAACCCGACAGTCCGAGACCGCCCGGCGAGGCCGCGTCGCGTACACCGGTTGCCCGTTGCGCCGATGGACACGGCACGATGACCGGACTCTTCTTCTCCGACAACGTCATCGACATCGCCCGCGCCAAGGCGATGTGCGGTCTCTGCCCACTGAAGGACACCTGCCTCGCCGACGCCCTCGAGCGTGAGGAGCCGTGGGGCGTCTGGGGCGGCGAACTGCTGTCCGGCGGCCGGATCATCGCCAACAAGCGTCCGTGCGGCCGCCCGCCAAAGCACCCCCGCCCCGAGGTCGTCATCGACGAGCTCGGGCCGGTGCCGGTCGCCGTCGCCTGAGGCCCGGCGGATCACCTTCCGTCCGCACCCGCCCCCCGGGGTGCGGACGGAAGCGTCGGTCCGGCGATCGCGAAACAAACGCGAAGAACACCGCTGCTGAAAGGGACCCACAGCCCGGTCTCAGTAGCCTCAAGGGGGTGAGAATCCGTCCACGCCTGCTGGTCGCCTCGCTCGCGGTGGCGGTGGCCGTCATCGCGCTGTTCGCCGTGCTGCAACGTTCGGGCGGATCCGATGACGACGTCGACGCACGTCTGTCCGACCCCGGCACGGTCATCACCTACCCGAACGACGGCCTCGTCAACGACGCGGTGGTCGGCGACCCGTTTCCCGACGTCGTCCTCACCGCGGCTGCGGACGGGTCGGTCGTGTCGACCGCCGATCTGCTCGGCGAGCCGCTCGTCGTGAACGTCTGGTACACCACGTGCCCGCCCTGCGCGAAGGAACTCCCCGATTTCGCCACCGTCGACGCCGAGCACGACGACGTGCGCATCATCGGGGTGAATGCGATCGACTCGATCGAGGTGATGGAACGCTTCGCCGGCGAGCGCGGCGTCGAGTACGACCTCTTCAGCGACCAGGACGCCGAGTTGATCGACGCGATCGGCGCCGTCGCGATGCCGGTGACGCTCTTCGTGACGTCCGACGGCATGATCGTGGAGCAGACCGGTGCGCTCGATGCCGACCAGTTGCGCGTCGAGATCGAGAACCTGGTGGCGATCGACGAGGCCACCGCGTGAGCTTGTCGTTCATCCGCGGCATGGTCGCCGCGGTCAACCCGTGCGGGTTCATCCTCCTGCCGACCTACCTCATGTACTTCCTCGGTCTCGAGGGCAGCCGCCCGGGGACGCAGCGGGCGACGCTGCGTCGAGCGTTGCTCGTCAGTTCGGCCGTCTCGGCGGGATTCTTGATGGTGTTCCTCATCGCTGGGGTGATCTCGCAGTTCTTCACGTCCTGGGTGAACGAGAACGCGAAGTACGCGACCGTGGTCATCGGCGTCGCCCTGCTCGTGCTCGGTGTGGCGATGCTGTTCGGCTACAAGCTGCCGTTCATCACGCCGCAGCTCGACGTCGGTGGGAGCGACGGTCCGCAGCAGACGGTGCGGGCGATGTTCGTCTACGGCATCGCCTATGCGATCGCGTCGATCGGGTGCACCATTGGACTGTTCATCGCGACCGTGTTCAGCGCGACCGAGCGCGACGGGTTCGCCACCGGGCTGACCAACATGCTCGCCTACGGCGCCGGGATGGCGCTGCTCGTGTGTGCACTGACGATCGCGCTCGCCGTGGCCAACACGAGCCTGCTCAAGGTGTTGCGCGGCAGCCTGCAGTACGTCGACCGCATCGCGGCGGTGTTCGTCGTGCTCTCGGGCGTCTACCTGATCTGGTACTTCTACTGGGTCGACCTGCGTGAGGTCGGTGACCCGATCACCGACTGGATGTACGAGCGCCAGATCCAGGCGAACACGTTCCTGAACGAGCACTGGCAGACCGTGGCGATCGTGATGGTCGCCGTGGTCGGTGCGGCGATCGCCTACGTCTGGCTGCGCCCCTCACCGACCCTCGACGCCGCCGAGACCGAGACCGACACCGCCGATTCGGCCGACGCTCCGATGTGACTCAGGCGTAGTTGAGCGCCCGTGCGCTGGCGGTCAGCTCGTCGCGATGGTCGGGGTGGGCGATCGCGATCAGTGCCTGTGTCCGCTCGCGGATCGAACGGCCGCGCAGCTCGGCGATGCCCCACTCGGTGACGATCTTGTCGACGGTGTTCTTCGGGGTCGTCACGACGTCGCCCGCGGCGAGTTGCGGCACGATGCGCGACGCTCCACTCGAGGTGACCGAGTGGAGCACGACGAAGCCCTGCCCGCCATCGGAGTACATCGCGCCGCGAGCGAAGTCGTTCTGTCCACCGGTCGAGGAGTAGTACTGGCCCCCGATCGTCTCCGACGCGCACTGACCGAGGAAGTCGACGGTCAAGGTCGCATTGATCGACACGAAGTTCCGTTCGTTGGCGATGATGCGCGGGTCGTTGACGTAGCGCACCGCATGCAGCTCGATCGCGGTGTTCTCGTGGAGGAACTCGTTCAACTGGGTGGTGCCGAGGGCGAACGTGCCGACGGCCTTCGTGCGGTTCAGTCGTTTCCGCACACCGTTGACGACGCCTGACTCGATGAGCTCGACGACGCCGTCGGAGAGCAGCTCGGTGTGGATCCCGAGGTCGCGATGGTCGCTGAGCGAGGCCATGATCGCGTTGGGGATGGCTCCGATGCCGGTCTGGATCGTCGCGCCGTGGGGGACCCGTTCGGCCACGAGCTGCGCGATTCGCAGGTCGAGGTCGCCCGGAATCGCCGGTGGAACCTCGACGAGCGGCCGGTCGGTTCTGCACCATCCTTCGACTTGGGAGACATGGATCTGGTTGCGTCCGAAGGTGCGGGGCATGTGCTCGGTGACCTCGAGGAAGAACCGGCCGCGACCGATGAAGCTCGCGGTGTAGTCCGCGGACACACCGAGGGAGAAGTAGCCGTGTCGATCCGGCGGGGACGATGCGGCGAGCACGAGTGGTTCCGGTGCGCGGGTGTGCATGAGGTCGTACACCTCGGAGAAGTGTGCCGGCACCAGCCCGATCGTGCCGTCGGCGAAGTGCGGGCGGGTCACGTGCGAGAGGAAGTACGAGATGTGCTTGAGCCGAGTGCCGAACTCGCCGCGGAGGTAGGCCCGGTCGTGGATCGCATGCATCTGGTGGATGCGGATCTCGTCGATGCGAGCGTCGCCATCGGCAGCGGCCGTCTCGATCGCGTCGATGACGGCGGTGGGCTCGCCGTTCGCCAGCGGCACGATGATCTGCGTGCCCGGCGTGATGTGATCGAGGACATCGGACGGCTGATGAGGAGCCGTGGACGGTGCGGTACGCATGGGGGCCAACGTAGAGGAGTCGGACGGGGCGGCAGCGCGGATGGGGGGATGTTCGTCAGACTCTCGTGGGAGGCCGGACGTTCGATACCGTCGGTCGCGCATGAGCAACCGCGCTGGCCCCGACAACGAACCGTTCGACCCGACGCAGGTGCCGGTGCGGCCGGCAGCGACGGTGATGCTCGTTCGAGACGTCGCCGAAGGTCCGGCGGGCATCGAGGTCTTCATGCTGCGTCGGACGGCGAATGCCGTGTTCGGAGCCGGAATGTACGTCTTTCCCGGTGGCCGAGTGGACGGCGTGGACGGTGCTGACGAGATCGCACCGTTCTGTCACGGTCTGGACGATGACACGGCGTCGGCGCAACTGGGCATCGAACGCGGCGGGCTCGCATATTGGGTTGCTGCGGTGCGTGAGTGCTTCGAGGAAGCGGGCGTGTTGCTCGCCTCACCGCGGGCGGGCGGCCCCTTGATGCTGCGCAACGAGGATCGAGACGAGGTGCACGACAGTTCGCTGTTGCTCGTCGACCTGTGTCGACGTGACGACCTGGTGATGGAACTGTCGACGACCCACTACGTCGACCACTGGATCACCCCGATCGGCGAACGTCGGCGCTTCGACACCCGGTTCTTCCTGACCGAGATGCCCGCTGATCAGGTGCCGCTCCACGACGACAAGGAGACCGTCGACAGCCTGTGGGTGCGCCCGGTCGATGCGTTGCGCATGCAGGAGGCGGGCGAGTTGATGATGATGCCGCCCACCATCTCCAATCTGCGATTTCTCGAGCGACACGACACCGCCGCTGACGCGCTCGCCGCTGGCGCGGCGATCGACAGCCCACCGTGCGTCCTGCCCAAGGTGCGGCTCGGCGCCGATGGCAAGATCATCGGCGTCGCGATGCCCGGCGACCCCGACTACGACACGCTCTGAACGGCGCCCGGTCTGTGGGCGTGACCCCGGATCAGGTTGCGGGATCGAGTTCGTCGAAGGCCGCGTTGACGGCCTCGAACAACCGGGCGGAGCAACCCGCCATGTCGATCTGATCGGGTGCCGTCGGCGGCGCGATCACGGTGATGATCTGCTGGGCGATCGAGCGGAACGCATCGGCCGCCGGACCCGAGCCGGACAGCACGATCGGATCGCCCGCATCCCCGCCCGCAGCGACTGCGGGTTCCAGCGGAATCTGGCCGAGCAGCGGCGCGTCGATGTCGTCGGCCAGCGCCTGCCCACCACCCTCGCCGAACAGTGCGTACGACTCGCCGTGTTCGCACGTGAACGCGCTCATGTTCTCGATGACACCGACGACCTTCAGAAAGCTCCGTCGGGCCATGTCGGCGGCACGCTGGGCGACCTTCTGGGCGGCGAGGGCGGGCGTGGTCACGACGATGAGGTCGGTGCTCGGCAGCAGCCGGGCGAGACCCATCTGCACGTCACCCGTTCCCGGGGGCATGTCGATCAGGAGGTAGTCGAGCTCGCCCCACTGGACGTCGCGAAGGAACTGCTCGACCGCCTTGGTCAGCATGAGCCCACGCCACATCAGCGCCGTGTCCTCACCGACGAGGAACCCGGTGGACACGACCTTGAGGACCCCGTCGCCGACGACTCGTTCGTTCGGGATGATCATCGGCTTGTCGGCGCCGTCGACGCGCTTGGCCTCCATGCGATCGGAGATGCCGAGCAGTCGGGGCACCGAGAACCCCCAGATGTCCGCGTCGAGCACGCCGACGGTGTGGCCGGCCATCGCGAGTGCCGAGGCGAGGTTGACGGTCACCGAGCTCTTGCCGACACCGCCCTTGCCGCTGGCGATCGCGAGGACCTTGCACGACCTCGGGATCTGCGTGTCGGGTGCGTTCTCCCGCGCGTTCCAACGAGCCTTGGTCATCACCTGGCTGCGTTCCTCGGCGTTCATCTCGCCCCAGGCGATCGAGACGTCGGTGACGCCGGGATGCACGGACACGCGGTTCTCGATCTCGGCTTTGATCTCGGCGCGCAGCGGGCAGCCACCGATGGTCAACTTGATGCCGACGGTCACGGCGCCGTCAGGGTCGACCGACACGGACGGGACCATCCCGAGCGAGACGATGTCCGCGCCCAGTTCCGGGTCGATGACGGTGCCGAGCACCTCCATCACTTCGTCGATCGTCGGGGGTGCCACCGTTGCGTTGGTGTCGTCCATGGCATGTATTTTACCGGCGAACTCCGTGTAATCTCGCGGTGTGGAGAGTGAGCAGCGCAGTGCGGCGCCCAGCACGATGGTGCCCGGTGCCGGATCTGTCCCCCCGCAGCTCGACCTGTTGAAGGCGCTGGGCGACAACACCCGCTACGCGATCTACCTCGAACTGGCGCGTTCGCCGCGTCCGTTGGCCACAGCGGACATCTCCGAGTCGCTCGGGCTGCACCCCAACACGGTGCGCCCGCACCTGGAGCGGATGCGTGAAGCCGGGCTGCTCGACGTGGCCGTCGGCGGCCGCGGCGACGTGGGGCGGCCGCAACACCGCTACTCGATCGCTCACGACGCGCCGTCACTCGGCTTCGAACCGCCGACGATGCCGATGCTCGCACGCATGGTGTTGTCGATGGCCGCGCGGCTCGAGGCCGGCGCCGATGATGCGGAATTCGTGGGCCGAGCCGAGGGGGCAGCGCGTGCCACGTCGTACCAGCAGGCGCCGTCCACACTCGAAGCACTCGTCGCCGACCTCGATCGACTGGGCTTCGACCCGCTCGTCACCGAGAGCCCCGACGACGACGACGCAGCGGTCGTCGCGTTCGCGAACTGTCCGTTCTCGGAACTAGCCGAGCAGCACCCTGACCTCGTGTGCGGGCTCCACCGCGGGCTCGTCGCCGGGTTCGTCGCGGAGATGGGCGATGCCGTCACGACGGAGTTCTGTTCGCTCACCAGCCGCACTCCGTGCCGTGTCACGGTCGCGACCCGCTAAATTGAAGGCACTGCAACCCAGGAGGTTCCCATGATCACGCTCACCGATTCCGCCGCCGTCAAGGTCCGTCAGTTGCTCAGCGACGAAGGTGCCGAAGAACTGGCCCTGCGCGTCGCTGTGCGTCCGGGTGGATGCAGCGGCTTCTCCTACGAGATGTTCTTCGACGGTGACATCGCCGCCGACGACACCCAGCAGACCTACGGCGACGACGGTGTCGTCCGCGTGGTCGTCGACCCCGCGTCGAAGCAGCTCCTCGAAGGCGCACAGCTCGACTACAAGGACGGCCTCGATCAGTCCGGGTTCGCCATCACGAACCCCAACGCCTCCCGCACGTGCGGGTGCGGCCAGTCGTTCTCCTGAACCCGGCCCCCGCCTGAATCGTCGCTCGCCGTCAGGCTGACGCGGCGTCGAGCACCTCGACGAGTTCGGATTCGTTCCAGATCGCGTCGA
The DNA here is from genome assembly GCA_049593815.1 of Ilumatobacteraceae bacterium. Taxonomy (GTDB): domain Bacteria; phylum Actinomycetota; class Acidimicrobiia; order Acidimicrobiales; family Ilumatobacteraceae; genus Sva-07. The sequence continues at coordinate 7,073 of JBAWHL010000002.1, forward strand.
GGCGTTCGACCACGGTGCCGTCGGCATCGGTGATGAACAGCACCGGCTCGAACCGCAGGTTCGCTGCGTCGACCGCGGGCGCCTGCACGCTGGCGGTGTCGTCGGTGTACACCTCGGCATGGACGAAGACGTACCGGTCGGCGTAGGCATCGTTGACGTCGATGATCGATTCGAGCGCTGGCGCGCACGTGCCCGTCTGGCAGAACGCCGGTGTCCCGATCAGATAGACGACCTGCTTGCCGGTCGCGAGCGCCTCGGTGAGGGTGATCTCGTGGAACGGGCAGATGTCGGGTTGCCGGGTGCACAGCGGGTCGACGCCGCGAGCATCGTCGATGGTCGGCGTGTCGAACGGCGGGAGCGGTTGTCCCCGGCCGGGCACGGCCACGGTGCCCGGTTCCATCACCTGGAATGCGGCACCCTCGGCCGGTCCGCCGTCGACGACGAGATAGTAGAAGCCGGGGGTGTCGACCGTCGTGCGGAACGCGTAGTACGCACCGCCCTCGAGGTCACGTCGCACGGCCGTGAATCGCTCGCCGATGGGGGCGCCGTCCAGGTCGGTGACCTGTGCGCCGAGGGTCGCCGGACCGTCGGACAACAGCGCGCCGCCTGCACCGGCGAGGCTGACCGGGAGGCGCAGCAGCCCCGGCTCCTGGACGTCTTGCGGAAATCGCTGAGCGAGCGTGTACGTGCCGGGTTCGATCGTCGGACCGTCGCCGCCCGCCGACGTGCTGGCCGTGTCGTCGTCGCTGCCTGACCCGCAGGCGGCCAGGACGGCAGTCGCCGCCACGCCGGCGAGGAAGGTGCGCCGGGAGACGAATTCGGAGGGGCTGTGGAGCATCGCCATACGTGGATCGACGCTATCGGTGTGGTGTCGGCCCGTGGCCGCGGCCGGCCCGCCGCGCGGCCGCCGGCCCGCAGGCTCCTCGGTTGCCCCGTCGATTCCCTCCGCCCGTGCGGGCAATACCCATCCAGAGTGGCGCGGCGGCACGTAACGTGACGAGACGAATGGAGGAGACCGATGAGACACGGGGCAATGGTGGCGCTTCGGGTGCGCCTCTGTCCGCCCGTCGAACGGAGCCGACCCGATGAGTGCACACGTCGACGCCGTCCACCGTGGCGGTGAACACTCCTTCTCCAAGCACCCACAGCCATCGATCGAACTCGTGGCCGGGCTGGGCGTCGTCGGCGATGCCCACGCCGGCGCTCGTGTACAACACCGGTCGCGCGTCGCCGCCGACCCGACCCAGCCCAACCTGCGCCAGGTCCATCTCCTCCACGCCGAACTCATCGACGAGGTTGCCGGCACCGGTCACCTCGTCGCTCCAGGTGACCTGGGAGAGAACATCACCACCCGCGGCGTCGACCTGCTCGGCCTCAGCGTCGGCACCGTGCTGCGCATCGGCGAGGACGTGCTGCTCGCGATCACCGGTCTGAGGAATCCGTGCGGCCAGATCGATCGCTTCCAACCAGGTCTGCTCGACCAGGTTCGGCATCGCGACCCCGACCTCGGGACCGTGCGACGAGCCGGCGTGATGTCGGTCGTCGTCCACGGTGGCCGGGTCCGCCCGGGTGACCCGATCCTGATCGGCCCGCCGCCTGGACCGCCGACTCCGCTCCGCCCCGTCTGACTCCGGCGAGGATCACCGTGCCGTTCGAGATCGGTGCGACGCGGGACTAGGTTCACCGTGATGAACAAGCCACTCGGTCCCTAC
>JBAWHL010000003.1:0-7066 GCA_049593815.1 Ilumatobacteraceae bacterium
GGGGACACCCCGCCGGCGCAGCGCCGGTTCGAACGTCAGGCGTTCTTCGGAAGTTCGCTGAACGGCAGCACGCGATCCTGGTTCGGCTCCTTGGGGAGCCCCAGGACGCGTTCGCCGATGATGTTGCGCTGCACCTGGTCGGTGCCGCCGTAGATGGGCGGCGCCTGAGCGAACAGCGACATCTCTGTCACAAATCCGAGGAACGGGTTGCCCGTCGCCTCGTCGAGCACCTTGCGGCTGTCGCTGTCGTAGGCGTGGAGCATGCCCCCGGCGCCGACGATGCGCAGCCCGAGGTCACGCTGGAGGCGGACCATGTGGCTCATCGACAGCTTGGAGATGTTGCCCATGCCGGGGATCTCGACGCCGCGCTCCTTGGCCGCCTTGACGCGCAAGTTGTTGATACGACCGAGCTGGCCCATGGTGTAGAGACGAACGAGATCCTGGCGGATGGTCGGGTCGTTGTTGACCCCGGCCCCCTGGGCGAGCTTGGTGAGCATGCCCGCGGTGTCACGGAACGCTCCGCCACCGCCACCGGTCGAGGGCTTGCTGCGATCGGCGACGTAGTCGCCGGCGCGCGTCTCGAGCTGACCGCCGACGGTGCCGGGGATGGCGGCGCTGCCGGAGCTGTTGCCGCCACCGGCGCCGAGGCCGGAGCGCTCGTGGGCGAGCGTCGTGTTGGCGACGGCCCAACCGTTGTTGAGGCCACCGATCATCGCGTCGGCAGGCACACGTGCCTCGGTCATGAACACTTCGTTGAACAGCGCGCGGCCGGTGAGCTCGCGCAGCGGGCGCACGTCGACACCGGGCTGATGCATGTCGATCGCAAAGTAGGTGATGCCCTGGTGCTTGGGCACGTCGGAGTTCGTTCGGGCGATGAGCATGCCGAGATCGGCGTAGTGGCCGCCCGAGGTCCAGACCTTCTGGCCGTTGACGACCCACTCCTCGCCGTCCTCGATCGCCTTCGCCTGGAGACCGGCGAGGTCGGAGCCGGCGCCGGGCTCACTGAAGAGCTGACACCACGACTGCTGCCCGGTGACGATGTCCTTGACGTACTTCTCGATCTGCTCCGGCGTGCCGTGGGTGGCGATCGTCGGGGCGGCGAGCAGGAGGCCGAGGCCACCGGGCGCGCCGAGCGCACCGAAGTCGGAGATCGTGTTCTGCACGATCACCGAGTCGCCGCGCGACAGGCCGCGGCCGTAGGCGTTGGTCGGCAGCGTCGGCGCCGACCAACCGGCGAGACCGAGGCGTTCCCACCACTGAGCCACCGTGAGGTCGGGATCCCAGTTCTCCTCGAGCCAGGCGCGAACTTCGTCGGCGAGGTCAGTGCTCGGCGCAGCGGTGTCAGTCGTCGTCTCCGTCATCCCCACAGCATCGCCCATTGGCGAGGTGCTCCAAGAATCGGAGCGTACATGTTGTTTCCGTAACGACATATCGCTACAGTACCGATATGTCGTTACCGAAAGCGATACATTCAGGAGTACATCAATGACATTCCCACCACCCGAGACATCAGAGACATCCGACTCGTACGACTCGTCCGAGTCCACGACCGACACACGGCGCCGCTCCCGGCGCCGGAGAGGTGCACACATGCACGATCATCACGACGGCTTCCACCGCGCCGAACACGGCCGTGGCGGAGGTGGCCGCACCCGAGCCCGCCGCGGCGCGGTGCGCATCGCCATCCTCACCCTGCTCGACGAGCGCCCGATGCACGGCTACGAGATCATCACCGAACTGGAGGCCCGCAGCGGCGGACGCTGGCGGCCGAGCCCGGGTGCGGTGTATCCGGCACTCGAGAAGATGGAACGTCTGCAGGGCGCCATCAGCTCGACCGAGGTCGACGGCAAGCGCGAGTTCTCGTTGACCGATCACGGTCGGCAGGTGCTCGCCGAACAGCGCGCCTCCCAGGACGACGACGAGCCGGCACCGTGGAATCAGCACGGCACCGGCGGGCGCGGCGATCTGCGTCGTCTCGTCTCCGAGCTCACCGGCCAGATCCGCCAGGTCGGCCGTTTCGGCACCATCGAACAGCGCGACGCCGCCACCGAAGTGCTCGAAGACACCAAGCGACGCCTCTACGCGATCCTCGCGTCGGAGCCGACCCCTGCCGACGCATCCGCTGCTGATGATGCCGCCGACACCGAGGACGACACCGACACCTGATCCTCAGTCGCGTTGGGTGCGACCGTTGAGGAAGTCGATCGACCGCTCGACCGTCGCTGCGACGAAGCGCTCCAGCTTCGGCGCAGCGAGGAAGCGGGCGGCGGCGTCCAACGGTTGCGTCGACCCGATGCGCTGGGCCTCGATCGCAGCGGCGCGGCTCGTCTTCACGGCGTGGGCGTGCACGATGAACGCCGTCGTGCCATCGAGCAACGACTGACGCTGGAGTTCGTCGCCGTATGCGGCGATGTCTGCCGCCAGCGGCGCGACCTCCTCTCGTTCCCCGACCGTCGAATGCCACTCGTGGCGTCCGGTCCACTGTGCTTGGAACGCCGTGAACAACGCCAGCCGTACGAGGTCGGGTGAGGTGCCGTCCCCCCGCTCGACCGCCTGCCCATGGTGCCAGCGCACGGCGTTGGCGTAGGTGAGGCCGTGGGTGATGTCGAGCCAGCCGAAGTCGTCCCCGAAGTCGAACTCACCGTCGACGTCGTAGCGAAGCATCCGCTCCCCGACCACGTCGACGACCACGTCCAGGAGGCCGTCGACGCCGGCTCCGTCGATCAGCGCCGCTGCACACGCACCCGCGGCGACGCGACGATCGTCGCCGAGCAGCACCGCTCGCAGCGCCCCATCGTCGGACCAGTCGGCGTCCGCCTCCTGACACGCGAGCGCGTGCAGGTCGAGATCGGCGAGGGAACGCATGAACGGCTTCATGTACGGCAACTTGTCTTCGCGAGTGCCGTAGACCATCGTCGGCACGAGGTGCGGCAGCACCGTGTGGGCACGGTCCCAACCGATCATGTCGAGCAGCTCGAATGCCTTCTGGCTGTAGATCGCACCGTGCCCGTACGACAGGTGGTGATCGCTGATCACGGCCGAGAACCACGGGCGGAGGTCGTCGGGTCCGTCGCCGCGCTCGATTGCAGCGAGCACCATGGACTGGGCGAGCTCGGTCTGTTCCCGTTCCATCGCGGTTCGGAAGTCAGCGCCGGTCGCCGGGCCCGAGGTCGCGTCGGGCAACGGGTTGACGGGACGCTGCCGCTCGGACTCGGCGATCCCCATGATCCCCTGCACGATCGGCAACGCTCGCTGGTCGCCGTCGTAGAGGTCGACCATCGACAAGCAGTCGGTCGCGGACGCGATCGAGTGGCCCCACCCGAACTCCGCTCGGGGTGCCCCGAAGGCGATCGCCTCCCAGACCAGTTCGCCGGGGTTGGCGTCGGCTTTGAGCAGGCGCACCACGTCGCGCGCGACCTGTCCGGTGTAGTCGTGGGCGATGCCGCTGCGCAGGCTGGCGAACAACTGCGGTCGCCGCTCGGCCGGATCGGGCCGCCGCAGGGTGACCTGCACCCCGCCGTCGGCGTCGATGTCGACGTCGTGGACCTGCACCGCTTCCTCGCCCTGCACGCACGTTCCGTCGGTGACACGGAACTTCCAGTTGTGCCAGGCGCAGGTGAGGAGGTCACCATCGAGCTCGCCCTGGGTGAGTCCGTACCCCTCGTGAGGACATGCGTGATCGACGGCGTGGAGCCCCTCGGTGGTCCGCACGAGGCAGACGCGATGCCCGTCGACCTTGACCATGCGCATCGACCCGACCGGGATGTCATCGAGATGTGTTGCTGTCATGGGCGGCAACGGTAAGACTTCAACAATGGTTGAAGTCAAGCATCGGACGTTCACCGTCGGCGAGGTCGCCGCGCGGGCCGGCGTCGCCACCTCGGCGCTGCGGTTCTACGAGGCCAACGGACTGATCCGAAGCGATCGCAACGAGGCCGGCCACCGCCGATACCACGCCGACGTCCTGCGACGCCTCGGTTTCATCCGTGTGGCACAGCGCGTCGGGCTCAGCCTCGGTGAGATCCGAGCTGCGCTCGACTCGCTGCCGTCCGGGCGAACGCCGAACCGCAAGGACTGGGCGCGACTCGCACGGTCGTGGCAGCCGGTCCTCGACGAACGGATCGCGATGCTCGAGGCGATGAAGGACAAGCTCGACGGTTGCATCGGCTGCGGTTGTCTCAGCCTCGACACGTGTGCGCTCTACAACCCCGACGACACCGCTGCCCGCCATGGTGACGGACCGAGGTTCCTGCTCGGCGACGAGGACTGATCCGGCCGCCGCTTGGATTGTCGACGCCTCACTCCACGTCGGAGCACGACGATGCTGGTCGGCGACGACGCCAGCCTCGCTACTTCTCTGCGGGGCGCATCGGGAGGGTGTTGCGCCACTGCCCGTCGAACGCGTGGAGCGCGGCAGCCACCGCGGGCGCGGTCGGTACGAGGCCGATTTCACCGACGCCCTTGATGCCGAACGGTGAGCGCGGCTGGGGCACCTCGACGATCTGGACCTCGATCTCGGGCACGTCCTTGGCCCGCAGGATCCCGAGTGACCGCAGGGTCATGTTGATCGGGAATCCGGTCTCGGGATCGGCCGGGAAGTTCTCGCTGAGCGCGTAGCCGAGCCCCATGTGCACGCTGCCCTCGACCTGACCTTCGACGAGCATCGGGTTCACGGCCTTGCCGACGTCGTGCACGGCGAGCACCTTCTCGACGTCACCCGTCTCGGGATCGACGATCGCCATCTGCGTGGCGAAGCTGAACACCGAGTGGATCGTCGGGTTGGCGACGTTGGGGTCGCCGAGCTTCTGGGTCCAATCGACGACGTACTCGCCTTCGTAGTCGACACCGACCTCACAGCCACCTGCGATCGCGGCGGCGCACGCCTCGCTCACCGAACCGGCGGCCATCAGCGTGCCGCGCGATCCGGTCGTCTGCCCGAAGCCCAGCTCGCGGGTCGTGTCGACGATCACGTCGATGCGTTCTGGCGCGACGCCGAGTTCCTGGGCGGCGACCTGGAGGGCGACGGTGTGCACACCCTGACCCATCTCGGTCCATCCGTGACGCACTTCGATGCGGCCGGGTTCCCCGTCGACCGACGGCAGGAAGTGGATGACGGACTTGGAGACCTCGCGGAAGCCGTTGCCGAGACCCGAGTTCTTCAGACCGAGCGCGAGCCCGACCGATTTGCCAGCGGCGATGGCCGCGTCGTAGGCCGGCTTGATCTGGTCGAGGCACGCCTCGGCACCACCGGCGCCATCGTCCATCATCTGACCGGGGCCCCACTCGTCGCCCGGCTTGACCACGTTGCGCTTGCGGATCTCCCAGCCGGAGATGCCGACCTGCTCCGCGAGCCGATCGAGCACGCCTTCCAGCGCGAACTGGGCCTGGTTGGCGCCGAACCCGCGGAACGCACCGCACACCGGGTTGTTGGTCCGCACGGCGATCGTCTCGATGTCGAGCGCCTTCCATCGGTACGCACCGCACGCGTGCCCAGCGGCTCGTTCCAGCACCTTCATCCCGACGCTGGCGTACGCGCCGGAGTCGCCGATGCCGCGCACCTTGAGCGCCGTGAGCGTGCCGTCGGCATCGCAGGCCGCCCAGTACTCGAGCTCGATCGGATGCCGCTTGGCGTGCATCCGCAGACTCTCCTCGCGTGACAGCGTGCACTTCACCGGACGTTCGAGATGCCAGGCGGCGAGCGACGCGTGCGCCTGATTGCTCATGTCCTCCTTGCCGCCGAACGCCCCGCCGTTGGAGACGAGTTCAACGGTGATCCGTGACGTGTCGGCGTCGAGGACCGCGGCGATGTCGTTGCGGTCGTCCCACACGCCCTGGCCGCCCGAGTACACGTGCATCGTCTTGGAGCCCCCGCTGCCCGACGGCACGGCCAGGGTCGACTCGGGTTCGAGGAAGGCGTGCTCGATGCGCTGGGTGTGGAAGGTCTCGTGCACCATGAACGCGCTCGCCTCGAAGGTGGCGGCGAAGTCGTCACCGCGCGTGTAGGCGCTCGTGGAGAGCTCGTTGGAGTCGGTGCCCCACACCGACAACGGCGCGTCGGGGGCGAGCGCGGCGCGGGCATCGGTGTTCGGCGTGAACGCCTCGTAGGTGACCTCGACCAGCTCGGCGGCTGCGCGGGCGTGATCACGGGTGTCGGCGACGACGACGGCGAGCACGTCGCCTGCGTAGGAGGTGCGCCCGCCGACCGGGATCATCACGGGCCAGTCCTTGTGGATCAGCCCGACGCGAAGCACGCCGGGAACGTCGTCGGCCGTGAACACGGCCTCGACACCGGGCGCGGCGAGCGCAGCGCTCGTGTCGATCGCCACGATGTCGGCGCGGGCGTGATCGGTCAGATGCAGCGCCGCGTGCAACATCCCGGGCACGCGGATGTCGTCGATGTACCCACGGTCGCCGTGCGTCAGCGGTGCCGCCTCGTACTTCGCGCCCGATCCACCGACCTCGTTCGAGAGTGCGGGGGTGAAGGTCTCGCCGTGGGCGACCGCCTCGATCGCGTCGAGCACCTTGACGTAACCGGTGCACCGGCAGAGGTGAGCGCCGAGGTGCGGTGCCATGCCCTCACGGGTGAGCGAGTCACCCTTCTTGTCGATCTGGGCCTTGGCGCGCATCACGATCCCGGGGATGCAGAACCCGCACTGCAGGCCTCCGCATGCGGCGAACGCGTTGGCGAATGCATCGCGCTCGGCCTCGTCGACGCCTTCGAGGGTGACGATCGACTTGCCCTCGGCCTTGTCGAGGTCGTACTGGCACGACACGACCGCCTTGCCGTCGATCAGCACCGTGCAGCAACCGCACTGGCCCGACGGCGAGCAGCCGTCCTTGGGTGAGGTGATGTCGAGTTCCTCGCGCAGCGCGGCGAGCAGATGCGGGTGGCTGCGGCGCACCGTCACGGGCGTGCCGTTCACCTCGAACTCGACGAGCGATTCGGTGGTGGGCGCGTCGGCAAGTTCGGTCACGCTTTACAGTTTGTCAAACACGCGCGGGAATGTCAGCCCTCCCCCGTTTCGTCACGCGCCGTTCACACCCGCCGCCCCGTCCCACCCCGTCC
>JBAWHL010000004.1:0-2436 GCA_049593815.1 Ilumatobacteraceae bacterium
GCCACATGCTGGTCGACGGCCAGGGCAACTTCGGCAGCGTCGACGGCGACAACGCCGCGGCCATGCGTTACACCGAGATCCGCTTGTCGAAGATCGCGCACGAGATGCTCGAGGACATCGACAAGGACACGGTCGACTTCGTCCCGAACTACGACGGCTCCGAACGTGAACCCACGGTGCTGCCGGCGCGCTGGCCGAACCTGCTCGTGAATGGCTCGGCCGGCATCGCCGTGGGCATGGCCACCAACATCCCGCCGCACAACCTCGGCGAGGTCATCGACGCCGTCGTCCACCTGCTCGACAACGAAGACGCAACGCCCGACGAGCTCATGGAGTTCGTCAAGGGTCCCGACTTCCCGACCGGTGCGAGCATTCTCGGCAAGGCCGGGATCATCGACGCCTACCGCACGGGCCGCGGTTCGGTGAAGATGCGCGCGACCGTCGAGATCGAGGAGTCCAAGACCGGGCGCATGGAGATTGTCGTCAGCGAACTCCCGTACCAGACGAGCTGTTCGGCGATCGCCTCTCGCATCCAGGACCTCGTCGACGGCGGCGACCTCGACGGCATCGCCGACGTGAACGACGCGTCGTCGGGTGGCGAGACCAACCTGATCATCACGCTGAAGCGTGACGCGAACGCCATGGTGGTGCGCAACAACCTGTTCAAGCTCACCCAGTTGCAGTCGACGTTCTCGATCAACATGGTGGCGCTCGTCGACGGTGTACCCCGCCAGGTCAACCTGCGTGACGCCCTCGTGGCGTACGTGAAGCACCAGCGTGAGGTCATCACCCGCCGGTCCCAGTTCCGTCTCGACAAGGCCAAGCGGCGCGAGCACATCCTCGAAGGACGCATCAAGGCGCTCGACGTCATCGACGCGATCATCGCGTTGATCCGTGCCAGCGATGACGTCGCGGCGGCTCGCGACGGCCTGATGGCCGCCCCCTACGAGTTCAGCGAACTCCAGGCGAACGACATCCTCGACATGCAGCTGCGTCAGTTGACCCGGCTGTCACGCCTCGATCTCCAGACCGAACTCGACGAGACCCGCGCCAAGATCATCGACCTGCAGGAGATCCTCGACAACCCCGACCGTCTGAGCACGGTCATCCGCGAGGAGATCACCGCGATCAAGGACGAGTTCGCCACGCCGCGCGTGTGTCAGCTGACCTACGACGACGGCGAGATGTCGATCGAGGACCTCGTCGACGACAAGGAACTCGTCATCGTGATGACGCAGGCCCAGTACGTCAAGGCGGTCTCGGCCGATTCGTTCAAGACGCAGGGCCGCGGTGGCCGTGGCGTCTCGGGCGGCAAGATGAAGGTCGACGACATCGTCCGCCATGTCATCTTCACCACCGCGCACGCGCACCTGCTGTTCTTCTCCAACCGGGGCAAGGTCTACCGACTGCGCGCCCTGGAGATCCCCGAGCGCGAACGCACCGCGAAGGGCATGCCCATCGTCAACCTGCTGCCGCTGCAGCCGGACGAGCAGATCCAGGCGATCATCGACACGCGGGACTTCGCCGGCGAACGGTTCTTGTTCTTCGCGACCAAGAACGGAACGGTCAAGAAGACCGCGTTCGACGCGTACGACTCGAGTCGTCGCGACGGCCTGATCGCGATCAACCTGCGCGACCAGGACGAACTGGTGCGCGTGATCGAGACCTCCGGGAGCGACGACATCTTCATGGTGAGTCGTGGCGGCATGACGATCAGGTTCGACGAGAATGACGTTCGAGCCATGGGCCGCACCGCCGGTGGCGTGCGAGGCATGAAGCTGAAGTCGGCCGACGACCGCGTCGTGTCCGTCGACGTGGCTCGCGACGACACCGCGATCCTGCTCATGACCGAGGCCGGGTACGGCAAGCGCACCCAACTCGACAAGTTCAACGCACAGGGTCGCGGTGGCCAAGGTGTTCGCGGCATCAAGCTGACCGGAAAGAAGGGCGCCGTGGTTGCGGCCTTCATGGTCGGGCTCGATGACGAGATCGTGGCGGTGTCCAACCACGGTGTCACGATTCGCATGGAGGTCCGCGGGATCTCGTCGCAGGGTCGCGATGCCACGGGCGTTCGGGTCATGAACATCGACGACGGCGACGCCGTCGGCTCGGTGGCGCCGATCCTCGCGGTCGACGAAGACTGAACCCGTCGACGACGGAACCTCTCGCGCTTCGCGCCGTCTTGCGATCTGTGATCGCCAGCAGTACTCGACGGACGGAGCGATCATGCGAACAGGACCACACGACGACGGCCACGCAGCGATTGGCATGGTCGTCATCGCAGCAGCGCTCTTCATGGCGTTGTCGTTCGGCCTCGCGGAACTCGGTGGACGCGTCGTCGGGCGCACCCGCGCACAGACCGCAGCCGACGCAGCTGCACTCGCGTCCCTCGCGGGTGGACGGTCCGCCGCGGCGGCGCTCGCCGCGGTGCACGGT
>JBAWHL010000005.1:0-5265 GCA_049593815.1 Ilumatobacteraceae bacterium
CGGGCGGCGGAAGTACGGGCGGCCATCGTCGGCCGATCCTACCGGCGGAACGTGTGTTCGGCCACTGCTGCGTGCTGGTCGAGCGGCCCGAACCGACCGTTCGGACCAGGGCGGCGCGTGCACGCCGAGCGCACCGTCGGTGCACCCCCGAGGCAGGCCGAGTTCGGAGCCGGGGCGTGTGTCATCAGGCTGCGGTCCTGACGGTCGGTGCCGTCGCGGCGTGGGGTCGACTTCGTTGGTCGATGGTTCCGTCGGGGAGGGTGATCGTGAGTTCTCGCGAGACGGGATCGAGGTCGAGTCGCCATCGGCCTTCGTGGGCGAGGTGGTGATGTCGTTGACAGGCGGGAATCAGCCGGTCGAGGTTGGTCTGGCCGTGGTGAGCGGTCCATTCGTCGAGGTGATGGATCTCGCACTGATCGAATGGTGTGTCGCAGTTCCCGATGCCGCAGGTGCGGTACATGGCACGCAGCGCCCGTCGTTGATCATCGGTGGCCAGTCGTTGGCTGCGACCGACGTCGAGAGCAACACCGTCACCATTGAGCACGACCGGGATGATGTGGGCGTCGCACGCCAACCGGCGAATGGTCGCCACCGGCAACACGGTGCCATCGGACAACTCACCGGTCGAGTGGTCGTGCACACCGGTGGTGATCGTCTCGATGTCGACGATCGCCAACAACTCGACCTTGCCGGGTCGCTTCGAGCGGTTCGCGGAGGTGGCGAGATCAGCGAGCGCGTGCGCGGCGAGACGTTCACGTGGGGTGTTGGTGTGCTCGCGCCGGTGGGCCAACGCGGTGGTCTCGGCGTCGATCGCTGCGAACACGCGGGCACCGGTCTCGGGATCGAACTCGCCACGCAACCAATACATGCCAGAGTCGGCGTCGATCCCCTTGGCCAAGGTCATCGACCGGCGCTGACGCTGCGACCGCTCCTCACCGGCGTCAGCAGCGATCCGATCGGTGACCCGACCGAGGAACCGTCGGAACTCACCTGGTGTCGACGCCGCCGCAGTCTGGGCGAGTTCGGCATCCATGTCGAACAACACCGCACGATCCGCCTCATCGAGACGGCCAGCAGCACTCGCCAGTGCGTCAGCATGTTCGGTACCGACCCGACCCTTGCGAACCTGCGCCGACATCGCCGGCAACACCCCCAACACCTCAGCACGCCGAGTGGTGCGCGCCGCCTCGCGGCGTGAGACACGCCCGCTGCGCCCCAACACCTCCTCGCCAGGAGGACCCGAACCCTGCGAAGCCAGCGTGTTCGCCCGACGGAGCAACGCATGCTCGAGCTCCGCCACGAAACCCTTCACCCGAGCAACATCACCCAACCCCGCCACGACCTCACCAACATCGAGCCGATCGATCGCCAAGCCCTCCAAGCGCTGCACCACCCCAGTGATCGACATGCCCCCATCGTGCACATGGGGGTGTCACAGGGTTGGGTGGGTGTGGCCGGTCTCGCGGAAATTTCTTCAGGGCGTCGTGACCCGGGGCGTCTCGGTTGGTAGCCCCTCGAGGTGCGCGGCGTCGTTGTACCGAACGAGCTGCCAGCGGCCGGTGGGTGATGACCGGAAGTGGGTCAGCGATGTGTTGGCGGTGTTGAGATCGAACGCTCCCGTGGCCGGGGCTCGCAGCAGATGCCGGAACGCAGCATCGATGACGCCGCCGTGGCAGAAGACCACCACGGTCTCTCCCGGATGGTGCGTGGCGACCCGAGAGATCGCTGCCCCGACTCGGAGCTGGAACTCCGCCGTCGTCTCGCCGCCCGGGAAGATGTCCACGTGTGGGTCCCCGGACCAATCCGGTGTGCCGAATCGTTCGACGTAGGCGACGAACGTCATCCCGTCGATCTCGGGGCCCGGGTCGTGCTCGCCGAACGCCGCGTCGATCTCCACGCTCAATCCGCCGAATGCGGGTGCCACGAGGTCAGCGGTCTCCATCGCTCGCGGAAAGTTGCTGGCGATCAGGGCGTCGGCGGTGAGTTCGCCGGTGCGCTCCAGCCGTTCCGCGAGGCGTTGCGCCTGGGTTCGCCCCAACGGTGACAGTCCGCTGCACGTCCGGTGGCCACCGATCACTCGATTCACGGTCACGTTGGATTCACCGTGCCGAACGAGCACGAGGTTGGTCGATGGCGGAACGAGGTCGGTCACGACCGGCGAGCGTAGGGCCCGACGGTTCGAATGCGCCGGCTCACCCGGCGGCGATGTTTGAATGGCGGGGTGCTCGCGATCGACACTCTGATGATCCTCACTGATCCCGATCGACTCGCCGTTGCCGGAGCGCTGGCAGTCGAGCCCCTCGACACCGACGCGCTCGTCGAGCGAACGAAGCGCAACCGACGCCAGGTGCTCGGTGCGATCGGCACCCTCCGAACGGCCGGCCTGGTCGAGAGCGACGGCGACCGCTACCGCCTCGACATCGACGCCCTGCGAGAGGCCGCGGCGTCGACCGCCGAGGAAGCCATCCCCATGGATCCGATCATCGGCTTCGGTATGACGGAAGCCGAGCGAGACGTGCTCGAGCGTTACTTCTCGGGTCGGACCCTGGCCGACATCCCAACGCAGCGTGCGAAGTTCCAGATCGTCCTGCAGCGGCTGGCGCTCGAGTTCGACGTCGGTCGGCGATACAGCGAGGCAGAGGTCAACGAGATCCTGCACCCGTTCCACACCGACTGGTCGACGCTGCGCAGAGGACTCATCGACGAGGGCCTCCTCGATCGTGGCCGGCGAGATGGTGAGACCAGCTACTGGCGCAGTGGCGGGCGTGTGCTCGAGGCGAGTGCGACACGATGATCCCCAATCCGTGGCGCGAACCTTCGTCACGGCGCACGACCCGCGACGGTTGTCGATAGAGTCCACGCTCCACATGCACACGGGCTGTGGCGCAGCTTGGTTAGCGCGCTTGTCTGGGGGACAAGAGGTCGGGAGTTCGAATCTCCCCAGCCCGACACGGTTTCCCGGGATCCGAGAGGGTCCCGGGAGCAACCCGAGGGCAACGGTCGAGACCCGCTCGCGTTCATCAACGGCGCCCGAGGCCCGATCAAGCCCCCACCAGCACGCGGGCGCGTACCGAGGTGTGATGCCGGACGAGTATCTCGACGGACTCCGGGCGGAGGACCGAATCGCGATGTGGCGGAGCCAGATCTCCCGTGCGGCGAGCTGTACGCAATCAACCTCGATCCGGATCATTGGGGAAGAGGTATCGGGCGTGCGCTGTTGGGCCGCGTGACTGGGCCCTCGGCTTCGTGCCCGACGCCGGGTCCGGTCCACACTGGCACTCCGTCTGAGCAACCACAGGAGTGACCACATGATCATCGACTTCGAATGCGACTCGCCCACCGCAGCCGTACGCGAGGAGACCGAGAAGCTGCTGCGATCGGGCAGCGGATTCACCCACCGTGGCTACTTCAAGCTCTTCGGGAAGTCATGGGCTCGCCAACTCGGCATGACCGAGGAGGAGTTCGACACGACCGTCCGGGAACAGGGTCGGATCGAGGTGGCGCTGATGGTCCTCGCCAAGATGACCGAGGACACGATGACCGACGACCAGTTCATCGCCATGATGGACGATGCCGGCGTCGAGATCGGATGCATCGGCACCACCGGCATGTGGTCGTCGGTCGACGACCGGGCCGCGATCGCGGCCAAGTACCCCGGCCGGCTGATGCCGTTCTACCGCACCAGCCCGCACGAGGGCATGGACGATCTCCGGGAGTTCGAACGTCGAGTCAAGGACTTCGACTTCAAGGGTCTCGTCGTGTCGGGTTTCCGCGACAACCTTCCCTCCAATCACAAGAAGTACTACCCCTTCTACGCCAAATGCGTGGAGCTCGACGTGCCGGTGCGGATCACCACCTCGCTCCACCTCTACACCGACCGTCCGATCGATCTGTCCCGCCCGGCGTACCTCGACGAGATCGCCTGCGACTTCCCGGAGCTGCGGATCGTCGCCGGACTCGGCGGATGGCCCTGGGTCGACGAGCTCGTGGCCGTCGCCCGCCGGCATCCCAGCGTCTTCATCGACATCTCCTGCGTGCGACCATCGAGCAGGCCCCGCCCCGGCAGCGGCTACGAGGCGCTGCTGGCCGACGGCAACCGTGGCCTCCAGGATCAGGTCATCTTCGCGAGCGGGTGGAGCACACAGGGCAAGCCGTTGAAGCAGATCATCGCGGAGGCCGAAGCACTCCCGACCAGCGACGCCATCCGCGAGAAGTGGATGTACACCAATGCACTGCGAGCACTGAAGCTCGACTGACGCCGCCAACGTCGCGACGCCGAGAGGTCAGGAACTCGATGACGGCCGTCGCCCACGCGGCCGGAGGTCGACCCCGGCGTCGCGGAGTGCCCGGCGCACCGTGTTCGGGCTCACATCGAGTTCGAGCGCGATCGCGGGCGCGCTCGACTCGGCATAGCGAGCCATGAGCCAGGCCGGATCGCTGAGTTCCGGTGGCATGCGCTCGGGCGCCCGCCCACGGAGTTCGATCCCGGCGCGCTGCAGGGCGGCGCTCACGGTGGGGTGACTCACTCCGAGTTCGGCGCCGATGCGTTCGGTCGACAGACCCTGCTCGACGTAACGGGCACGCAACCACGACACATCATCGAGCTGTGGGTGCACCGCTGATTTCGGCCGGGCGGGCCGGACGATGGCGAACCGTCTCAACGCGCTGGACACCGTCGGCACCGAACAGTGGTGTTCGTCCGCGATCTGCCGGTTCGACTTGCCGGCGTCGACGTCAGCCCGCAAGCGATCCGCGTCGAACTCGACTCGCTTCACGCCGTCAGTCCGTGCCGCAGAGGTCGAACTGGTTCTCGAGTGGCGACAGACCCGCCGCGTCTGCACGCTCCCTGAACTCCACCAATCCCGGTTCACTCGACATCCAGTCGAGACGACTGGCCTGGCCGTCGGTGAGCGGTTCGAGAGCGAACACATAGGCGCTGAACGCCTCGGCGAAGTCCTCCTCGGGGCTGATCGGCGCATACGACCCGAAGTAGCCATCATCGAGCGAGCAACGCTTGTCCGCCGCATCCGGATCGTCGACGCCCGGATCGAGGGAACCCATCAGGTCGTCGTCCCAGAAGGCCTCGGTCCAGGCGAACATGAGCGAGTCCGCCAGGTAACACCCTTCGCCGTTGACGTAGGTGTCGCAGTCGTCGATCGCTTCGTCGGTCCGGTCGAGTTGGCTCGGCGTCGCGGTGAACACATGGCTGAACTCGTGGGCCATGGTGAGTGCCAACTCGTCAGCGTCGGCCTCGGACTCGACGAT
>JBAWHL010000006.1:0-14879 GCA_049593815.1 Ilumatobacteraceae bacterium
CGTCAGAAGGCCCGTGCGGGCGCTGGTGCCGCAAACGCTGGGAGCGCCGAATGAGCGAGTCCACCATCACCGTCAAGCAGATCAAGTCGTCGATCGGCACGAAGCCCAAGCACCGCGGCACGCTGCGCGCGCTGGGCCTCGGCAAGATCGGCCGAACGAACACGCTGCCCGACCGTCCCGAGATTCGCGGGATGATCGCCCGAGTTCCCCACCTCCTCGAGGTGTCGGACTCGGCAGCAACCGAGAAAGAGAGCTGACCCATGCAGGTCCATGACCTCGCGCCGTCTCCCGGCGCCAAGAAGAATGGCAAGCGCGTCGGTCGCGGTACCGGCGGCAAGGGCGGCAAGACCGCCGGCCGTGGCACCAAGGGCCAGCGCGCCCGCAACACGGTCGCCCGTGGCTTCGAGGGTGGTCAGAACCCCCTCAAGCAGCGTGTGCCGAAGCTGAAGGGGTTCAACAACCCGTTCCGCGTCGAATACCAGGCCGTCAACCTGCACACCCTCGGCGAGCTCGTCGAGAAGACCGGCGATGCGCTCGTCAACCCCGAGGTGCTCGTCGCCAACGGTGTC
Organism: Ilumatobacteraceae bacterium; assembly: GCA_049593815.1. Lineage (GTDB taxonomy): Bacteria > Actinomycetota > Acidimicrobiia > Acidimicrobiales > Ilumatobacteraceae > Sva-07. Next base: position 570 of record JBAWHL010000006.1, read on the forward strand.
GTTCGCAAGAAGTCCTTCGTCAAGGTGCTCGCTCGCGGTGAGATCACCACCAAGGTCGATCTCCACGTCCACGCGATCTCCTCGGCCGCTGAGGCTGCCGTGACGGCCGCAGGCGGTACCGTCACCCTGATCGAGTTGCCGTTCCGCGAGGAAGGCAAGGCCGGGCGACCGGCTGTCAAGGGCAACCAGTTCGCCAACCGCTGATCAGTTCTTGATCAGCATCAACCGCAGCACGACGTGAAGAAGGGTCTCCCCGCGTGATCTCGAACTTGATGAACATCTTCAAGGTCCATGACCTTCGTAACAAGATCCTGTTCGTCATTGCCATGGTCGCCGTCTACCGCCTGGGTGTGGCCATCCGGGTTCCCGGTGTGGACCCCATTGCGATCGAACAGCTCCGTGAATCGGCGGGACAGCAGGGAGCGCTCGGCTTCTTGAACCTGTTCTCCGGCGGAGCGTTCGAGAGCTTCTCGATCTTCGCGCTGGGCATCATGCCGTACATCACGGCCAGCATCATCATGCAGGTGCTCGGCGTCGTGATCCCGAAGTTGGAGGAACTCCAGCAAGAGGGAGCGGTCGGTCAACGCAAGATCACGCAGTACACGCGGTACGTCACCATCGGTCTCGCCACGCTGCAGGCCACCGGTCTCGTGTTCATCTTCGGTACCGGTCGCGGCACGGCGTTCTTCTCCGCTGCCAGCGCTGCGCCGACGGTGCCACTGTTGCCCGACGGTGTCTGGCCGCGCGGCTACCTGATCATCCCGACGCTCGTCGCCGGCACCGCCGTGTTGATGTGGATGTCGGAGATGATCTCTCAGCGCGGCATCGGCAACGGCATGTCGATGATCATCTTCGCCTCCGTCGTGGCCTCGCTGCCCGGCGGGTTCTGGGGCATCCTGCAGCTCAACAAGGTCTTCTGGTTCGTGGCCATGGTGCTGCTGACCATCGGCATCATCATCGCCGTGGTGTACGTCGAACTCGGGCAACGGAGAATTCCGGTGCAGTTCGCGAAACGTGTGGTGGGTCGCCGGATGATGGGCGGCCAGAACACCTACATCCCGTTGAAGGTCAACCAGTCCGGCGTGATCCCGATCATCTTCGCCAGCTCGATCCTGCTGCTGCCGGTGATCATGTCGCAGTTCCTCGGCTCGGGTGAGGGGTGGCGCGGCGACGTCGCCAGCTTCGTCGACAAGTACATCGTCAACCCGCAGAACTTCGTGTACATCACGCTGTTCGCGTTGATGATCATCGCCTTCGCCTACTTCTACAACTCGATCGCATTCGACCCGGTGCGTCAGGCCGATCAGCTTCGCCGTCAGGGCGGGTTCATCCCCGGCGTGCGCCCCGGACCGCAGACCGAGCGCTACCTGGCCAAGGCGGTCAACCGGATCACACTGCCGGGTGCGGTGTTCATCGCCATCATCGCGATCCTGCCCTACATCCTGCTGATCATGGCTGGTGTGAACTCCTTCGGGTTCGCTGGCACCAGCGTGCTGATTTCCGTCGGTGTTGCCCTCGAGTTGATGCGTCAGATCGACAGTCAGCTCACGTTGCGCAACTACGAGGGATTCCTCAAGTAGGTCCGCCGTGATCCCCGGCGCCCGACTGATCATCCTCGGGCGACAGGGTGCGGGAAAGGGCACGCAATGCGTGCGACTGTCCCGGCACTTCGTCGTCCCGCACATCTCCACCGGCGACATGTTGCGCGCCGCCGTGCGCGAGGAGACCGAGCTCGGCCTGAAGGCGAAGCAGGTCATGGACTCGGGTGGGCTCGTCGGCGACGAGACGATGATCGGCCTGGTCGACCAGCGCCTGTCAGCGCCCGACGCATCGACGCGCGGGTACATCCTCGACGGGTTCCCGCGGACGATCGAACAGGCCGATGCACTCGATGAGATCGCCTCGGAACGACCGATCGACGTCGTGCTCGACTTGAACGTGCCGCGTGAGATCGTGCTCGAACGGATCTCGGCGCGACGGGTGTGTCGCGACTGCGGTACCAACTACACCGCGACCGGCAACGACCCGGACCCGTGGATCTGCGACGTGTGCGGCGGTGACGTCATGCAACGCGCCGACGACACGCCCGAATCGGTGAACCGCCGTCTCGACCTGTACGAGGAGCAGACCTTTCCGTTGATCAAGCACTACGGCGACCAGAATCGGCTCGTCGTCATCAACGGCATCGGGCACCCCGACGCGGTCTTCGATCGGCTGGTCAAAGCCGTCGAAGCGAACCGCAACTGATCGACGTCGCCGCTCCGCTGCGAGCGGCAGGTGTGACGCACGTCATACTCGTGTGATGGAGGGAGAGCCACCGGTTCCGGCGAAACGGCGTGGTCGCCCGACAGATCGCGACTCGACCGAGACGCGTCGCGCGATCATCGACAACGCTCGGCGACTGTTCGCCGAACGGGGATACAGCGCCGTCACGAACAAGGAACTCGCCGAGGCGGCGGGGATCACGACGGGCGCCCTCTACCACTACGTCGAATCGAAGCTGGATCTGTACGTGCTGGTGCACCGTGACATGCAGCGCCAGATCTACGGCCGGTTCCAGGAGGCAATCGCCCAGTCGGACACGTTCATCGGCAAGCTCGAGGGTGTCCTCGAAGCGGCCGCCGACCTGGACGAGCGTGATCCGACGCTGACGCTGTTCATCGGCACCGTGAGGACCGACATGCGACGGTTCACCGAGATCGAGGAACGGCTCGCGATGACCGTCTCGCAGCGGGACGACTTCTTCGTCAGCATCGTCGACGTCGGCGTGGCCACCGGCGAGATCTGCCACGCCAATCGTGACCTCGTCGTCGAGTTCCTGCGGGTGGTGCTGGTCGGCCTCACCGAGGGCGTGTCCAGCACGCCGGGGCAACACCGAGTGGCGATCGACTCGATTCGCGCTGCCGTGCGCGGCGAACTCGTCGTCGGACGCTGACGCGGCTGTTCGGAAGTCAGAACCACCCGGCGAGCATCGCCACACCGAAGGCCGCGAAGAGGACCGCCGAGGCGATGTTGATCCATCGTGTGGAGATCCGGTGCCCGATGGTTCGTCCGGCGATCGCCCCGAGCATGCCGCTGGAGGCGGCGCCGAGGGTCGCTCCGATCCACACCCCGACCGGCGACGACTGCGACGCGAGCGTGGCGGTGGTGATCTGGGTCTTGTCGCCCATTTCGGCGATCGCGATGGTGAGTGCGATCGATCCGATCACGGCGAGCGCGGCAGATCGCTGGGCGCCCGTGTCGGGCGGTCCCGCTGTGACATCCGGATCGACGACACCGTCGGCGTCGAGGCCAGCCGGCTCTGGTTCGTCGAGTGCATCGCGAACGGCGAGGGCGGCGAAGACCAGGAAGACCAGCCCGCTGACGATTTGGATCGGGCGGTCGGGCAGCGCTGCACCCAGAACGCCGCCGACGACGGTCGCCAGCACGTTGGCGATCGCGTATCCGACCGTCAGGCCGAGCGCCACCACCTTCAGTGAGTACTTCGCCCCGTATCCCAGCGCGAGGAGCTGGGTCTTGTCGCCGAGTTCGGCCACGAACACGACCCCGAACGCGACGACGAGCGCGCTCAGGAGATCGATCATCGGGCCGAGGATACGTGCGCGACCGCTGTGCTACACCGTCGCCGCGCCGCGCTGGAGTCGACCCGGACGTTCGCCGGTGAGCTCGCCGCGGTCGACGGTGACGGCGCCGCGCTTCACGGTGGCGACGTAGCCATCGGCGGTCTGCAGGAGCCGTGTCCCGCCGGCGGGAAGGTCGGCCACGAGCGCTGGCGGCCGCAGCGCGAGCCGTTCGATGTCGATCACGTTCAGGTCAGCGAGATAGCCGGGGGCGACCACGCCGCGGTCGAGCCATCCGACGTGGCGGGCGGTGCGCTGGGTCTGGTGGTGGACGACCTGTTCGAGAGGGAGGCGATCGCCGCGAGACCGATCACGGGTCCAGTGGGTGATCGCGGACGTCGGGAACGTTCCGTCGCAGATCGAGTTGCAGTGCGCGCCGGCGTCGGAGAGGCCGAACAGCGCGTGCGGTGACGACAACATCTCGCGCACGTCGTCGAGGCTGCCGCGGGCGTAGTTCATCAGCGGGATGTACAGCAGACGACGGCCGTCGTCGTCGAGGAGCAGGTCGTACAACAACTCGTCGGGTTGCGCGCCGATCGTTGCGGCGCGCCCGGCGACGCTGTCGGCGGGTGAGGGCTCGTAGTCGGGTGGGTCGCTCAGCGGATACATGCGGTCGTACCCGGAGTGCAGGATGCCGACGAAGCCATCGGGGCTGCTCGCTGCGTGCTCCTCGAGCAGGGTGCGCTTGACCTCGGGGTCGCGGAGGTGGGCGACGCGCTCGTCGTGGGTGAGGGTGTGGAGCGGCCGGTACGACGGGCAGAACATGAACGGGTTCGCGGTGGCCTGGAGTCCGACGAGCACGCCGATCGGACGGACGCCGACCTGTGCCTTGACGTCAGCGCCCGCTTCGTTCCAGCCGTCGATCGCCGCGAGCAGTTCTCGGTAGCGGTCGGGAGCATCGTCGTTCTGCTGGACCGTGAAGCTGAGCGGTCGGCCGACCTCGTGGGCGATCCGGCCGAGGAGTTCGATCTCGTGGGCGACCAGTTCGTCGTCGGTCGACTGATATGCGTCGGAGATCAGTTGGATCACGCCGGTGCCGGCTCGTCTCAGGGCGGCGGCGATGCCGAGGACCTCGTCGGCGCTGGCGCGCAGCGTGCCGATCTGGGCACCGCGTGAGGTGCGGTGGACGTACGTGCGCGAGGTGGTGAACCCGAGCGCCCCGGCGCGTATGGCGGCCTCGCACAGGCTGGACATCTGCGCGATCTCGGCGGGCGTGGCCGTCGCTTCGACGTCGGCGCCGCGATCACCCATCACATAAGTGCGCAGCGCCGCGTGCGGGACCTGGGTCCCGACGTCGATCGTCCATCGGAGTCGATCGAGGAGGTCGAGATACTCGGGGAACGACTCCCATCCCCAGGTCATGCCTTCGGCGAGCGCCGTGCCGGGGATGTCCTCGACGCCTTCGAGGAGCTCGATGAGCCACTGGTGTCGGTCGGGGGCGACCGGTGCGAAGCCGACTCCGCAGTTGCCGGTGACGATCGAGGTGACACCGTTGATCGACGACGGCGCCAGGTCGGGGTCCCACGTGACCTGGCCGTCGTAGTGGGTGTGAATGTCCACCCATCCGGGGGTGACGACCAGCCCGTCGGCATCGATCTCGCGATGTCCTGCCCCGACCTGCTCGCCGGCTCCAACGGAGCCGTCCCGATCGGTCACGGCGCTGACGTGTTCGCCGTCGATGGCGATGTCGGCAGTTCGCCGAACCCCACCGGTGCCGTCGACGAGCGTGGCGTTGCGGATCACCAGGTCATGCATGGGTCCACCGTAAACGACCCCGCGACCACGGTCGTTGGTGGACGTTCCGTCCGTCGAGTGGGGTCAGATGAAGCGGACGACGTTGATCGGTGGGAGGTGGTTCGAGACGGTCTCCCACCGGTCGCCGGCGTCGCCGGAGAACCACAGGGATCCCGTGGTGCTGCCCATCGCCAACCGTTCGCCAGATCCGTCGACGTCGAGGCCGTGGCGATAGACGAGGTCGTAGGCATTCGGACCCGGGAGGCCGTTGGTCAGAACGTCGAAGGTGGCGCCGCCGTCGGTGGTGCGCGACACGCAGACCTGGCCGTCGACGGGGACCCGCAGCTCGTCCTTCACGGCCGGAGCGAACCAGGCGGTGTTCGGGTCCGCCGGGTGGCACGCGGCGGCGAAACCGAACACCGAGGGGGCGCGGTCGATGATCTCGACCCAGGTTCGTCCACCGTCGGTCGATCGGAAGCAGCCGTTGTGGTGCTGGTTCCACAACACCTCGGGTGCAGCGGCGCACCGGACGATGCGATGGGGGTCCTGGGTGTTGGGATCCTGGGCGGCGCCCGGTGGCAGGAAGTCGGCACGCATACCGGTTGCGATCGTCCAGGTGGCCGCGTCGTCGGTCGTGATCCAGGATCCACCACACGACACTCCGACCACCACGGTATCGGCGTCCCGCGGGTCGAGGCTGACGCTGTGGATGCCCGGCCAGTCGTAGCCACCGCCGAACCAGCCCGGTCGTCCCTCGTGGTCCCACAGCGATCGCTGGAGGTCCCACGTGTCTCCGCCGTCGCGCGATCGGAAGAGCCCACCGGGGATCGTGCCGCACCACAACTCGTCGGCTCGAGCGCCGTTCTCGAGGACCCAACCGACCATGGTGGTCCACGGATTCGGCTCCTGGGTCATCGGATTCACGTCGACGGCATCGGGTGGTCGTGGCGGGTAGGTCGGGGCGCCGACCTCGGACCAGACACCGGCGTCGTTGCGCCAGACGTGCACGCCGAAGTGCCCGGTGCCGAGCGCTGCCCAGGTGCGCGCCGTGTCGGGGTCATGGACGACCGCGGTGACGGGTTCGCCCGGGAAGTCGACGTGGTCGACCGTCCATCCGGACGGCGTGGCATCGAGCGTGAACAGGCCCTTTCGGGTGCCGACGAGTAGTCGAGCGCCATCGGTCATGTCAGGTTCCTCCAGAGAGTGCTTGCATCACATAGATCTCGGTTCCGTCGTCGACGGGATCGGAGAGCTCGGCGGGGTCGGTGATCTGCGACCCGTTGGCGAAGACGGCGACGTGGCGGCGGGTCGCTCCCTGCTCGTCGAGGACGTAGCTGCGCACGGCCGGGTGCACGAGGAAGTACGCGTCCAGGACCTCGCGGACCGTTCGGCCCTCGACCTGCATCTCCGGACAGTCGACGTGGCGCCGGAGGTTGGCGGTGAAGTGCACCGACACCATCTCCGCACGCTACTTCGTCGCGCCAACCCCCTGAATCCGCCCTCGTTCTCGTACTCCCGGGCGGGAACAGTTCCCGCCCGGGAGTACGAAAAGGGGTGGGTGGGTGTCACATTTCGTCGGGCTGTGTCGTCGACTGTGCATGACCTCGAAGCACACTCCCCTCCACAGCACCGGCCACGGCAGCACGGCCGACGACAGCGTCGTCGAACGTTCCACTGGGAGAGGCTCCGATCGTCGGACGGTCCATGTGGTCGGGGGCGGGCTGGCGGGGCTGACCGCGGCGGCGGTGGTCGCCCGTGCCGGTCTGCCCGTCGTCGTTCACGAGCAGCGCAACCGACTCGGTGGTCGAGCGACGACCGACGAGCACAACGGCTTCCGGTTCAACCAGGGGCCGCACGCGCTGTATCTCGGCGGCGAGGGTGCGCAGATCCTGCGTGGCCTCGGCGTCCGGATCGAGGGGTCGCCGCCGCCACACAAGGGAGCGCGCCTGATCGTCGACGGAGCGGCCCACGTCCTGCCCGGGTCGACGGGCACGCTCGCCGTCACGCGGGCACTCGGCACCCGAGACAAGGTGGACCTCGGCAAGATGCTGGCGCGCGTCGGTTCGGTGGACACCGCAGCGCTCGCCGGTCTCACGGTGGAGGAGTGGATCTCCTCGACGACGGATCGCCCACGGCCGGCCCGCGTCCTGCATGCCCTGATCCGCCTGAGCGCGTACGTCAACGACCCGGGGCGCCTCAGCGCACAGGTCGGCGTTCTCCAACTCCAGCGCGGTGTCGCCGACGGCGTGACGTACCTCGATGGTGGCTGGGAGGGAGTCGTCGGGCAGCTCGCCGATCTCGTGACCAAGCTGGGTGGCCGCGTCGTCGCCGGAGAGCCGGTCACCGAGCTCCCCGACGTGGCCGCCGTCGTCGTGGCCGCCGGAGGGCCGGCCGTCGCGGCCCGCCTGACCGGCGCCGAATTCACGGTCGGACCGGCATCCGAGGCGAGTGTTCTCGATCTCTCGCTGTCCGCTCCGGCCGAGTGCCGCTTCGCGCTCGGCACCGACGACGCGATGTACCTGTCCGACCACGGATTCATGAAGGGCATGTCACCCGAGGGTCACGCCAGCATCTCGATCGCCCAGTACCTCGCTGCCGAGGGTCAGCCGGGAGCCGAGCCGGACAGGGCGGGACTGCGGGCGTTCGGCCGCCACGCCGGCATCACCGACGACATGGTGCTGGAGGAGCGCTACCTTCATCGCATGACGACGGTGTCGGCGATCGCCACAGCGGACCTCGGCGGCCTCGCCGGTCGACCGGCGGTCGGGCTGTCGGAGCAGCCAGGGGTGTTCCTCGCCGGCGACTGGGTCGGCAACCGCGGCCACCTCGCTGACGCAGTGGTGGCGAGTGCTGAGGAGGCGGCGCTGCGCGCGGTCGCGCATGTCGAACGGAGTCTCGCCGCGTGACCGATTCCGGCCGTCCGACCGATGTGGATTCCGCAGTGGCACCCGACGATGCTGCCGTTGTCGACGTGACGAACTTCGAGATCGAACGGCGTCGGCTGCTCGGGCTCGCCTACCGGATGACCGGGACGCCCGACGATGCCGACGACGTCGTCCAGGACGTGTGGCTGCGTTGGCAGGCGAGCGACCGGGCCGCCATCGCCAACCCGGCTGCCTGGTTGACCACCGTGACCACGAGAGTCGCTCTCGACCGATTGACGTCGGCCACGGCGAGGCGGGAACAGTACGTCGGGCCCTGGGTCCCCGAGCCGTTCGTCAGCGGTGCGGGTGACGCCTCGAGCGATCCGGCGGACGCCGTGACGTCATCGGAGTCGATCACGCTCGGCTTCCTGCGGGTGCTCGAAACGCTGCAGCCGATCGAGCGGGCCGTGTTCCTGCTCCACGACGTCTTCGCACTGCCCTTCGCCGACATCGCGACCACGGTCGACCGCTCGGAGCCCGCGGTGCGTCAGATCGCCAAGCGGGCACGCGACCGTGTCCGTGATGGTCGGCCGCGGCTGAGCCCGCCGCCCGACGAGGTCCAGCAACTGTCCGACGCGTTCCTGGCGGCGATCGTCGAGGGCGACGTCGACCGGCTCGCAGCGATGCTGACCGACGACGTCGTGCACATCTCCGATGGGGGAGCGGACCACCGAGCGGGTCGCCGACCGATCTTCGGCCCAGAGAAGGTGGCACGTCTGTTCGTGAACCTGGCGCGTCGCAAGTGGTTGCCGACCGACGAGCTGTACTGGGTCGATGTCAACGGTCACTCGGGGGCGTTCGTGGTCCGCGACGACGCGCCGTACATGTTGACCGTGTTGGAATGGCGCGACCGCAAGGTCGCGGAAGTCATCGCCATCGTCAACCCCGACAAGTTGCAGCGCTTCTTCGAGGAGTGGCAGGCCGGACGCGCCTGACGCCGCAGCGCGTTTGGTGGTGTCGCTGACGAGCGCAGCCGTCACATCCACTGGTGGACGTGACATCATTCGTGGAACGAAGGGACCGGGATGTCGAGCTCGCACGTCAAGGAAGAGCTGCACGAATACTTGCGAGGAGCGCGTGAGACGCTCGTCTGGAAGCTCGATTCGTTGAGCGAGTACGACATCCGACGGCCGATGACCCCGACGGGCACGAACCTGCTCGGCTTGGTGAAGCACAGCACGGCGACACACCTCGGATACTTCGGCGAGGTGTTCGGACGCTCCACCGGCGTGCTCGGAGCCCGGTTCTCACACGATGGAGGACCGGCCGCCGAGTTCTGGGCGACCCCGGAGGAGACACGCGAGGACATCGTCGACGGCTACCGAGCCGCCTGGGAGTTCTCCGATGCAACGATCGGCGACGTGGCCTTGGACACCGTGGGGCACGTGTGGTGGTGGGGTGATGCACCGGTCACGCTGCACCACGCCATGGTGCACGTCACCGTCGACACGCAGCGGCACGCGGGCCACGCGGACATCCTGCGCGAACTCATCGACGGACAGACGGGATTGCTGCGAGGGGCTGACAACCTCCACATCCACGACCCGGCGGCGCGGCAACGCTTCTGTGAGCGCGTGGAGGCCGCGGCTGCCGAATTCCGCTGACGTGGCGCGCCGATCGATCCCATTGCCCCTGGTCATCCTCCTCGCCGGGCGTGTGGCGGCAGCGAGGCCCGAACCGGGACCGTGGACGCGACGGTGAAGGCGACGACGCTCCCGGTGACGTCACCGGCTGTCGAGACGGTGGCGATGTCTGCGTAATCTCGGCGACGTGACCGACCGAGCCAACAGTGCGCCAGCCGACGATGCGTCGCTCGTGGCCGAGCCGCGGCGGACGTGGCGTTCCGTCGTCCCGATCCTCGGCTGGCTGCCCACGTACCAGTGGAAGCGCAGCGGCGCCTCCGACCTCATCGCCGGCATCACGCTCGCGGCACTGCTGATCCCCGAGTCGATGGGGTACGCCGGCGTGGCTGGCGTCCCGCCGCAGATCGCCCTGTACGCGGCACTGGCCGCGGTGGTCGGCTATGCGATCTTCGGCGGGACCTCGATGCTCGTCGTCGGACCGGCAGCAGCAGCATCCGCGGTCTCCGCCTCGATCGTCGGGGACTTCCACGGTGATGTCGACCCGGTGGTGTTGACCGCAGCGCTCGCGATCGCGTCGGGCGTGCTCCTCCTCGTCGCCGGCGCGCTGAAGCTCGGGTGGATCGTCAACTTCATCTCCCGGCCGGTGCTCCATGCGTTCGTGGCCGGCCTGGCGATCTCGATCATCATCGGCCAGCTCGACGGGTTGTTCGGCGTCGAGGTCGAAGGCGAATCGGCCCTCGACAAACTGGTCGACACCGTCCGCTCGCTCGGCGATGCTCACGGCCTCACCGTCGCTGTCGGCCTCGGGGCGATCAGCGCGCTCGTGTTGCTCGAGCGCTACGCCAAACGGGTGCCGGCCGCGGTCGTCGTCGTGGTGGTCGGCATCGCGCTGGTCGCGATCTTCGGTCTGGCGTCGCGCGGTGTCGCGGTCGTCGGCGAGATCCCGCAGGGGCTCCCGGACCTGAGCATTCCCGACCTGTCCGAGACGCGGTGGCTCGAACTGCTCGCCGGGGGCACGGCATTGATGCTGGTCGGATTCTCCGAGGGGTATGCGGCCGCGTCGACGGTCGCGTCGGAGACGGGTGAAGAGGTCGACGCCAACCAGGAACTCGTCGCTGCCGGCAGCGCCAACGTCGCTGCTGGTGTGTTCGGCGGCATGGCCGTGGGTGGCAGCCTGTCGAAGACCGCCGCGTCGATGAATGCGGGTGCCAGAAGTCAGGTCACCAACCTCGTCGCGGGTCTCGTCGTGTTGGGCACGCTGTTGTTCCTGGCTCCGTTGTTCGAGGATCTCCCCGAACCGGTTCTGGCCGCGATCGTGATCGTCGCCGTGCTTCCATCGGCCAACCCCCGCCGTGTGACGAGCTTGTGGGCGGTCAACCGATTCGACTTCGTCGCCGGGTCGACGACGTTCGTCCTCGTGCTGGTGTGGGAGACACTGCCGGCGATGATCGTCGGCGTCGTGCTGTCGCTCGCGTTCGCCGTTCATCGTCTGAGCTTCCCCGACGTCATCGAACTCCGCGTCGATGCTGGCGGCCGCTTCCGCCGCACGGAACCAGGGGCGACACACCAACTCGAATCGATCGACGGCGTCGCGATCGTCCGCATCGAGGCGGCGCTGTTGTACGCGAACTCCGAACGTCTCCTGCGAGCCGTGCGCACCCTCGTCGCCCGACGCCCCGACCTGCATCGAGTCGTGCTCGACGCGGAGATGATGTCCGACCTCGACGCCAGTGGTGCCGAGGCGCTCGATGCGATCGGTGACGAACTCGCGTCGGCCGGCATCGACTTCCGGCTCGCGCGCACCCACACCCGAGCACGGGCGCAGATCCTCCGATCGGGGCTCGCGGAACGATTCGAGAGGCAGATGTACTCGTCGCTCACCGATGCCGTCGGCACACCCGACGGCGGCTGACTACTCCTCGCCCTGGTCGAGGGAGTGGAGCACCACCGTGGACCGCTCCGTGCCGATCGACCGATAGAAGCCGTTGGCGCCGTCGTTGTCGAGGTCGGTGAGAATCCACGTCTCCACGCAGCCGACCTCGCTCGACCAGGCCACGACGTCGCTCACCAATGACCGAGCGATGCCCCGGCGTTGGTGACTCGACGCCACCCCGAGGTTGTCGACGTACAGCTGTGGGGGACCGTCGACGTGGTACTGGACCATCGCTTGGACCTGGCCCACCACCGTGCCGTCATCGACGGCCACGACCATCAACTGGCCGGCGTCGACGAACGCCGTGAGCTGGTCCACGTCGATCACGTCGTCGAAGACATCGTCGGCGACGGCCTCGAACAGGCGCAGGTGGCTGGCGTCGACGCGGACGAGTCGCACCGATGAGGGGAGCGTCATGGTCGGACGATACACAGGCGGCAGGAGACCGATTTGGAGGTCGCCCGGTCAACTCGGGTCCCCCGACTCGTAGCCTCTGGTCGGGTGATTGCCTCCCCGCCCGCGTCGAACCAGCGCAGAACGCTGCGCCCGGGATCCGCGGCGTTCACCATGGTGATGTCGCTCGCCATGGCGATGACCGCGTTGGCGATCGACTCGATGCTGCCTGCGTTCGACCCGATCCGCGATCAGCTCGGTCTCGCACCCGACGCGACCGATGTCGCTGTGCTCGTGACGGCGTTCATCATCGGCCTCGGGCTCGGCCAGCTTCCAGCTGGGCTGCTCGCCGACCGTTTCGGCCGCCGCCCGGTGCTCTGGGGCGGTGTCGTCATCTACATCCTGGGCGCCATCGGGACGGCCCTCGCTCCGACATTGGCGACCATGGCGCTCGCCCGTTTCGTGTGGGGTCTCGGCGCCGCGGGTCCACGCGTCGCGGTCACCGCGATGATCCGCGACGCGTTCGAAGGCGAGGAGATGGCTCGCCAGATGTCGAACATCATGGCGATCTTCCTGCTGGTGCCGATGGTCGCACCGAGCGCGGGTGCGGCGATGGTCGCGTTGGGATCGTGGCGCTACTCGGTGTGGATGTGTGCGGCGGTCGGCCTCGTCGTGTTCGCCTTGTCGATGCGCCTGCCTGCCACGCTGCCACCGGATCAACGGCGTTCTCTCAGCGCCCGGGAGATCACCGGGAGCTGGAAGATCGTGCTCACGACGCCGGGAACGATCGGCTTCATGGCGGCGATCACGTTCGCCAACAGTGTGTTCCTCTCCTACCTCGCGTCCTCGGAGAATCTGTTCGACACGGTCTTCGGCCTCGACACATGGTTCCCGGTGATCTTCGGGGCGATGGCGATCGGGCTGGCGATCGGCGCGATCACGAACGGAAGAATCGTTCGCCGTTTCGGTCTCGAGCGGATGCTCGCAGGGACGTCGGGAGCATTCGTCGGCGCGTCCGTCGTGATGCTCGGCGTGTCGCTGGCGACCGATGGTCTCCCTCCGTTCGTCCTGTTCGCTCCATTGATGCTGCTCGCACTGATGGCGGTTCAGGTCACGACGATCAACGCGAACACGGCGGCGATGGTGCCACTCGGTCACGTCGCCGGTTCGGGAGCGGCGTTGCTCGGCATGGTGCCGATGGTCGTCGGATCGGTCATCGGTTCGTTGATCGACCGCCAGTTCGACGGAACGGTCACGCCGCTCTCGGTCGCGTTCGTCGTCGCCGCGATCCTGACCTTCGTCTCGATCCGGCTGGCCTCGAGTCGCAGCGGCCCTCGAGCGGTACCGGTCCCGGTCGAAGCGCCGGCGTCGAGTTGACCCGGGCCGGTCGTTGCCGGGCGCGGTGTGGTGCGCGAGTGTGAGGACATGAGCGACCGTCTGGAGCCACTGCCCGAAGACTGGAGCCGCGCGTTGGCCGTGGTCGCTCATCCGGACGACATGGAGTACGGCGCAGCGAGTGCGGTTGCCCGCTGGACGAGCCAGGGCAAGGACATCAGGTATCTGCTCGTGACCGAAGGGGAGGCCGGCATCTCCTCGATGCCGCCCGCGGAGGTCGGCCCGTTGCGGCGTCAGGAGCAGGTCGCGAGTTGCTCAGCGGTCGGCGTGCAGGTCGTGGAGTTCCTCGATCACCCGGACGGGCTCGTCGTCGAAGGCCTCGATCTTCGCCGCGACCTCGCTGCAGCCATCCGACGCCACCGACCCGAGGTCCTGCTCTCGATCAACCATCGCGACTCGTGGGGCGGGCCGAGCTGGAACCACGCCGACCACCGTGCGGTCGGCCGGGCATTGCTCGACGCCGCTCGTGATGCCGGCAATCCGTGGGTGTTCACCGATCTGCCCGATGACCCGTGGGACGGCGCCCGATTCGTCGCGTTCTCCGGTTCGCCGCTGGCGACCCATGGCGTCGACGTGACCGATCATCTCGATGCTGGCGTCGCCTCGCTGCGTTGCCACGACCTCTACCTGCGCAATCTCGGCGGAGACGGTGGCATGAGTGACCCGGACGCGTTCCTGCGGGCAGCAGCGGAGGCCGGCGGTGAACGCCTCGGCGTGGCGCTCGCGGC
>JBAWHL010000007.1:0-10511 GCA_049593815.1 Ilumatobacteraceae bacterium
GAGAAGGTCTGGTCGACGAGGAGGAGTCGCGGGTCGTCCGGGCTCGGGCTCTGGCCGGTCGTTCCACTCGAGGCGACCGGGGCCGCGCCGAGGACGGCGACAGCGACGGCGAGCATCGAGCCCACGCCGAACGCCGTCTGCCACCGGGTGCTGCGTCCGTTCATGCGGGGCGCAGCTCTCGTTCGAGGATGACCAACTCGCCGGGTTGGATCTCGAAACCGGTCGATTCGTACAGGGCCAGGGCGTTCCGGTTGTCCGACGCCGTGTTGACCATGGCTCGTCGAACGTCCCTGCGGCGCATCCATCGGTCAGCATCGTGCAGGAGCAGGCGGGCGAATCCCCGACGTCGAGCCGACGGGTCGACCGCGAGTCGTTGGATGTAGCCCACCTGGTCGGCGCGACCCGAGATCGAGAAGGCGACCATTCGCCCGTCGACGTGCACGCTGCGCGACCGGTGGTGTGGGGTGGCACTCATGATGTCGGTCAGTGCGGCCACGTCGTTCGTCCAGGTCGACGCGAAGGCTCGTTCGTCGATCCGTGCCGCTTCGTGCAGCATCGAGGGGCGGAGACGACGGAGTCGGCCGGCAGGGTCGACACGCGGGTGCGGCGGAGCGTGGGGTTCGACCGGGCGTGCGAGCAGTGCGAGCGTGTCGATGGTCGTGAAGCCGGCCGCGAGAAACGCCGACGTCGACCCCGGGAACAGGGCGCCGGTTCTGATCACCCTGGCGCCGTCGTTGGTCGCGGTGCGGATCCATCCGGCGACGTCCTGTGCCGACGGCACCATCTGATGGTCGAGCAGCACGAGGTGAGCGATGTCGCGTTCGTGGGGCCATCGGCCGAGTCGGGCCCGGGCCGGGTGCGAGGGCGCCGCAGTGCTCACGGGCACGAAGGTACTCCGCGCTCGCCGCAACTGGTGCTCGCTGCGGGGGCATCCGGCTCTGCTCGTCGCGCTGATTCGCCCCCCAACGTTCCGGGCAGGAAGCTCTAGCCTTGCGGCGTGGTTCCCGAACGATTGACGCCGGTCCTGCGTGAGCTCGAGCCGGTGGCTCGACGATTCACGGCCGCAGGACACCGCTTGTACCTCGTGGGCGGGACGGTCCGCGATCTGTTCGTCGCCGGCGGCAGCGACGAGTTCGACCTCGACCTGACGACCGACGCGCGTCCCGCGGAGATCAAGAAGTGCATCGAGGGTTGGGCCGATGCCGTGTGGACGCAGGGGGAACGGTTCGGCACCATCGGTGCGCTGCATCGAGACGCCGAGACCGGTCGGGAACGGGTCTACGAGATCACCACGTTCCGGGCCGAGGCCTACACCGACGATTCGCGCAAGCCCCATGTGGTGTTCGCCGACGAGATCGAGGTCGACCTGTCGCGGCGCGACTTCACGGTCAACGCCATGGCGTTGGAGTTGACGACCGACGATGGCGCGCCGGGTCTGATCGATCCGTTCAACGGCACCGCCGACCTGGCGACGCTCACCCTGCGCACGCCGATGGGGCCCGATGTCAGCTTCAGCGACGATCCGTTGCGCATGCTTCGTGCGGCCCGGTTCATCGCTCGCTACGGGCTCGCACCGACACCCGAGCTGGTCGAGGCGGCGCGAGAGTTGGCCCCGCGCCTGGAGATCGTGTCCGCGGAGCGGATTCGTGACGAACTCGACAAGCTGATCGTGGTCGATCACCCGGCCGCCGGGCTGTGGTTCCTGGTCGACACCGGCCTGGCCGACCAGTTCCTGCCGGAGCTCCCGGCGATGCGCCTCGAACACGATCCGATCCACCGGCACAAGGACGTGTTGTCGCACTCGATCGCCGTCGTCGAGAACGTTCGGCCGCCACACGAGCACGCTGACATCGTCTCGGGTGATCGGGAGATGTTCGACTTCCGGCGTACGCGGCTCGCCGCGCTGTTCCACGACGTGGGCAAGCCCCGGACACGCGGCTACCTGGAGGGCAAGGGCACCACGTTCCACCACCATGACGCGGTCGGGGCGCGGATGACTCGCAAACGCATGAACGCGTTGCGGTACTCGAACGACGACGTCGCCTCCGTGACGGAACTGGTGGCGCTGCACCTTCGCTTCCACACCTATTCGATGGGCTGGTCCGACTCGGCGGTCAGGCGGTACGTGCGCGACGCCGGCGACCTGCTGCAGGAACTCAACGTCCTGACGCGGTGTGACTGCACGACGCGCAACGCCAAGAAGGCGGCGCGCCTCTCCAAGCGGATGGACGAGCTCGAAGATCGGATCCACGAGTTGGCCGAAGCCGAGGAACTCGCCGCGCTGCGTCCCGAACTCGACGGCAACGCCGTGATGGAACACCTCGGCATCGGGCCAGGACGCGAGATCGGTGAGGCGATGAAGTTCCTCATGGAGATCCGTCTCGACGAAGGCATCATCGGCGAGGCCGAGGCCCGCCATCGGCTCGACGCCTGGTGGGCTGCTCGACCCCCCACCAACTGACCCCAGCTGACCAGGTGCTCCGGCCCGGCGCTCGCCGGTTCGCTGGCTGATCGCGTGGCGCGGTATCCCACGTCGTTGCCGAGCCCCGTTCTACCGTGGGGCAGTGACGTCAGGCGCGGACAAGGAGAGCTCGGGTCGGCCCGCGCGTGGCTATCGGATCTGGTGGCTGGTCCTTCCGGTCGTCGCGGTCTCGGCGGCCCTGGTCGTCCTGGCGGGTCTGCGGGCCGAGGCCGATCCCGGTCCGGGAACGGTCGGTGTCGTCGCAGGTATCGGGGTGCTCGCGCTGGTCGCCGTCATCGCGACGGTGATCGAGGCGCGTCACGTCGGCCGCCGGTTCCGTCGCACGATCGACGAACTCTCGCGCACACAGTCCGAGATTCGGCGTCTGCTCGACGACCTGCCCGACGCCGTGATGGGATTGGACGACCGCGGGGTCATCGAATCGGCGAACCAACGAGCGGCGCTGCTCACGGGTCGCACGATCGACGAACTCGTCGGGCGGGCGTTCCTGGAGATGGTCGGTGACACCGATCGCGAGACGGTCACCGAACGGTGGCACTTCGACGAACAACTCCTCGGGACGGCACTCGACAACAACGACGTGACCGGCCCGATCGGCAATCACGTGCTCTTCGAGCTGATCGATGCCGAGGATGCCCCGCACCTCGTCGAAGCATCGTTGCACCGACCGTCGGTCATCGAACGGGGTGGCACCGGTGGGTTGGTGGTCTTGTTGCGTGACGTGACCGACCGTGCCAGAACCACGGTGGCGTTGGAGCAGGCGCGCCGCCGCTTCCAGCAGGCATTCCACTCGGCCCCCACCGGCATGGCCCTCGTGCGCCTCGACGACAGCCGCATCGTCGATGCCAATCAATCGTTGGCCGACATGCTCGACCGTCCACTCGAGTCGATGCTCGGCATGGGGATCCGCGAGATCACCCATCCCGACGATCTCCGCGCTGCAGCGACGCAGCGGGCGCGGCTCGAACTCGGGATCGCTGACACGTATCTGCTCGATCAGCGCTACATCCGCAGCGACGGCGAGTACGTGTGGGCCAGGACCCGGGTGTCGGTCACCGAGGACGAGGGCGTCGCCTTGGCGATCACCCACATCGAGGACGTCACCGATCAGCGACTCGCAGCGGATCGACTCACGCATGCCGCAACACACGACGGCCTGACCGAGCTCCCGAACCGTGCCGCCCTGGTCGAACGTCTCGATGCTCTGCTCGCGTCAGCGCTACCCGGTGAGGTGTCGGTGCTCTTCATCGACCTCGACAACTTCAAGGTGGTCAACGACAGTCTGGGTCACAGCGTGGGAGACGAACTCCTCCGCGAAATCGCGCAACGGTTGCGCGAGGTGATGCGCGACGCCGATCGGCTCGCTCGGTTCGGTGGTGACGAGTTCGTGGTCTTCGTCGACGGTGGTGTCGATCCCGCCGTGGTGTCGGAGCGGCTCCGGCGAGCTGTCCAGCGCCCGGTGATCGTCGAGGGCCATGAACTCGTGATCACGGCGAGCATCGGGTTCGCCGTGAACGCCACCGCCGACCTGACCGCGGACGAGTTGCTGCGCGATGCCGACGCAGCGATGTATCGGGCCAAGGCGGGCGGCCGTGACCGGGTCGAGGCCTTCACCGCCGCGACCCGTGCCGCGTCACTCGAGGCGTTGCAGTCCGCGACGCAGTTGCGCCGTGGTCTCGAACGGGGCGAGGTCGTGCCGTACTTCCAGCCGATCGTCGATCTCGCCGGTGGGCAGGTCGTCGGATTCGAGGTCTTGGCCCGATGGCTGCATCCCGACCGTGGTCTGCTGGCGCCCGGCCAGTTCCTGCCGATGGCCGAGGAGTCGGGCCTCATCGTCGATCTCGGCGCCCGGGTGCTTCGTGATTCGCTCGCGCAACTGGCTCACTGGCGCGCGGTCGGGTTGCGGTTCGCCGACTGTTCGTTGTCCGTGAACGTCGCCACGCAGCAACTCGTCGACGGGACGTTCCTCGGTGTCGTCGGCGATGCGCTCGCCGAGACCGGCATCGATGCCGACTCGTTGTGGTTGGAGATCACCGAGACGGCGTTGATGGCCGACACCGCAGCAGCGGGCCGAGCGTTGCGTGATCTCCGCGGGCTGGGTCTGCACCTGTCGGTCGACGACTTCGGCACGGGCTATTCGTCGCTGACGTATCTCAAGCGGTTCCCGGTCGAGGCGATCAAGATCGACCGTTCGTTCGTGACCGGGCTGGGTCTCGAGGCCGATGACACCTCCATCGTGGAAGCCGTCGTGCGTCTCGGGCATTCGCTCGGTCTCACGGTGGTCGCCGAGGGCGTCGAGACGCCGCTGCAGCTCAATCGCTTGCGTGAGCTCGGCTGTGACAAGGCGCAGGGCTACCTCTTCGGTCGCCCTCGCCCGGCGAGCATCACCGTGTCGGAGCGCGCCGACCTCTGATCGGGGCGAGGGTCCGCCGTCGTCGAGTCGGCCGCTGGATCAGGAGCCTTCCTTGCGTGCCCGCAGGATCAGCGTGGCGGGTGCGGGGCGTTCCGCGGTCGCGCCGAGTTCGAGGACCTGGTCGACACGGAAGTTCGAGCGCGTGAGCGCGGTGAACCACTCGCCGATCGTGCGGGCGCCGGTGCCGTAGGGCTGTTCGGCCGACACGCTGGCGTACGGATGTGCCAACGAGATGACGAGTGGCAGACCGGGCTTGAGGATGCGGTGGACCTGGCGCAGGAGCCGGCCGAGATCGTCGACTCGTTCGATGGTGTGCGCGGCGAGCACCACGTCGCAGGACGCCGATGCCACGTCGCCGAGGTCGGCGAGGTCGGTCTCGATGCACTGGACCTGTACTTCGGCGGCGAGCGCCCGGCGCCGGGTCTCGGCGATGCGGTCGGTGTCGGTGTCGATCGCGATCGACTTCGCGCCGGCCGCGGCGAAGGCGGTCGCGTTGTACCACTCGGAGATGCCGAGTTCGACCGCTCGTCGTCCGTCGCTCACGTCGCCGCAGAGTCTGAGTTCGTCGTCGCCCGGTACCCCGGGTCCGTAACTGATGTTGTCAACCACGCGTCCAGTGTGCCTGGTCTGCCCGCCGCGGTCGGGGATCTCGTGAGCCGGGTAGTGTCTCGACCCATGGCGTTCACGGTTGGCGCACTCCGCGGGTCCGATGGAGCGCGCGGTCTCGTCGACCATCGACTCGCCCGCCGAATGCTGATCAGCCAGGTTCGCAAGGGTCGGGTGCCGCTCGATCAGGTGTGCGACGCGCACCCAGAACTGATCCGGGCGGCGCGCAACGTCGGAACGCAGACGACGATGCAGTGCCCGATCTGTGAGGAATCGGATCTCAAGCTCGTCACGTATGTGTTCGGCGCACGGTTGTCGGCCCAGGGCCGGTGCGTGTCGACCGCCAAGGAGATGAGCCAGCTCAACGCACGTCCGGAGGAACTGAGCGCCTACGTCGTCGAGGCGTGTGTCGAATGTCGGTGGAACCACTTGCTGAGGGTGATTCCCGTCGGCGGGCGTTCGTAGGCACGTCGAGTGGTCGGTTTCACCGCGGCGCGTGTCGTGGCGATCGCGAGCTGCGCGATGTGGGTGGCGAGTTGCGGGAGCAGCGACGGCTCGTCGGAGGCGACCGACGTGGTCGTCGAGTCGTCGAGTGGTCCGGTGGCGTCGTCAGGGGGAATGCCGCCCGATGGCACCGATCGATCCGCGCCGGAGCAGTCGGGGCAGCAGCCCGACGGGTTCTCCAACGTGATGGCTCGCATCACCGAGGCCGACGGCGAAGCGTGCGAGGTGTGCCTGTGGCTCGCCGACACGGGCGACGAACGGGCGAGGGGTCTCATGGGTGTCACCGATCTGGGCGACGCGTCAGGGATGGCGTTCCGGTTCGAGCAGCCGTTCCGCGGGTCGTTCTACATGTTCCAGACACCGACGCCGCTGTCGATCGCCTTCGTCGGCGCCGACGGAGACGTCGTCGGTGTCGCGGAGATGGACCCGTGTCTCGACACGCCCGCCGGTGACTGTCCCCGCTACGCACCGGATGAGGACTACGACCTCGCTGTCGAGGTGTTCGCCGGAGGGCTCGACCCACTCGGCATCGGGCCGGGTTCGACCGTCGTCCTGCTCGACGGCACCGAGGCGCCGAGCTGCGCGGAGGCCATGGCGCTCCTGCCGACGCTCTGAGTCGCGCGGCTGCTCGGTGGCCAAGTGTGTGACAGCCCCATGCGATCGTCGTCGGCATGAGTTGGCCGTGCGAAAGAACCAGCCGTTCCGCGAAGTCTCCTGCCGCCGATATGGTGGGCCAGTCCATATTGGCCCTGCCCCGTTCAGGGGCTCCTGCCGTGAGGCTGTCATCAGGCACTCGCGGAGGATCCGAAGGGAGGAAACACGCATGATGCGTGCATACGAATTGATGATCATCATCGACGGAGACGTCGATGACCCCAAAGCCCAAGCCTGGATGAAGACGGTCACCGACGGCATCACCGCTGTCGGCGGCGAACTCCACGGCAAGATCGACTGGTGGGGCAAGCGCCAGTTCGCCTATCCGATCAACAAGAAGCCGTCCGGCTACTACATGGTCGTCGAGGCACTCGCTCCCGCTGGTTCGCTCGATGAACTCGAGCGCACGATGCGACTCGCGGACGACATCGTCCGCCACAAGCTCATTCGTCTGCCCGAGGCCGAGGCCGAGCGCCGCGGTATGGCAGCGCCCGCCGCCTGAGCGCGACGGCACAGCAAAGGGGAAACACATGGCATCGGAAAACAGCGTCACGCTGGTTGGCAACATCACCCGCGATCCCGAGCTCCGTTACACGACCGGTGGTCGTGGAGTGGCGAGCTTCGGCCTTGCGGTCAACCGTCGCTATCAGGTCAACGGTGAATGGCAGGAACAAGTGTCGTTCTTCAACATCGTTGCCTGGGCCGATCTCGGCGAGAACGCCGCGGCCAGCCTCACCAAGGGCAACCGCGTCATCGTCACCGGTCGACTGGAGCAGCGCTCCTACGAGACCAAGGACGGCGAGAAGCGCAACGTCACCGAAGTGATCGCCGATGAGCTCGGACCGAGCCTGCGCTGGGCGCAGGTGCAGATCGAGCGCATCAGCCGGGACTCCGCCGATGGCGGCAGCTCCGGTGGCGGTGGTGGCGGTGCAAGCCGCGCTCCCGATCCCGTGTACGGCGACGAAGAGCCGTTCTGATCGCCGTCGCGATCCCCTCCATCGATCGAAGATTCTGAATCCAGTTGTAAGGAACCACCATGGCAAGCAAGAAGAACAAGGCCCGGTCGGCACGCGACCTCAATCCGCGCAAGTTCAAGAAGAAGACCAGCGTGCTGGTCATCGAAAAGGTCGAGTACATCGACTACAAAGACGTCGATCTGCTCCAGCGTTTCATGAGCGACCGCGCCAAGATCAAGAACCGTCGGGTTGCCGGCAACACGTTGCAGCAGCAGCGTGAGATCGCCAATGCCGTCAAGGTCGCTCGCGAGATGGCGTTGCTGCCGTACGCGAAGCGCGTCGCCTCGACCCGCACCGGCGGCCGTGGCCGCGACGGTGGACGTGATGGCGGCCGCGAAGGCGGACGCGATCGTGACTCGAGCCTGAATGACAACGCCAACGACACCGCGAACGACGCTGTCGAGGACGAGTCGACCGAGGGCATCGAGACCGTCGAGACCACCGAGACCGAGGAGGCCTGAGCAATGCTCGTCATTCTTCGTTCAGATCTCGATGGACTCGGCAAGCGCGGCGACATCGTCGAGGTCGCTGACGGTCACGCACGCAACTTCCTGTTCCCGAAGGGTCACGCGATGGCAGCCTCCGAGGGCGCCGTCGAGCAGGCCGGCAAGATGCGTCAGGCACGTGACCAGCGCGACTCGAGCGCCCGCGAGGCAGCGACCTTGATGGCCAGCGCGCTGGTGCCCAAGGTCATCACCGTGTCGGCCAAGGCCGGACCCGAGGGCAAGCTGTTCGGTTCGATCACCGCGGCGGACGTCGTCGAGGCCGTGCAGGCACAGACCGACATCGAACTCGATCGTCGTCAACTCGACGTCGACGTGATCAAGACGACCGGTCAGCACACGGTGACCGCATCGCTGCACAGCAGCGTGTCGTTCCCGATCACCATCGACGTCGTCGCTGCCGACTGATTCGTCAACACCTTCGAGGACCTGCGACGCGGGCCACCTCCTGACACCGTCGCCGGGTCTCCCCGGCCACTGAGTACAGGCTGGTGGCGCGCGTCCGTCCACAGGTTTCTCCACAGCAGCTGCGTCCACAGTAAACGGTCGTTGTCCACAAGCGGTCAACAGCCAAGACCCAGGGTTGTTCCTCTTCCACCGCACAGGAACTCCCTGCGAGAGTGGGGTCCCCATGCCGGTCGACCGAGAACTCACAACCGATCGCGGCGAACGCTCCGCACCGCCAACCAACCGTGCCGGGCGGGTCCCTCCCCACAACCTCCAAGCGGAGGAGTCGGTCCTCGGCGCCCTGCTGTTGTCGCGCGATGCCATCGGGGTCGTCGGCGAGGCGGGCCTCAACGTTCGCGACTTCTACAGTCCGGCCCATCAGCACGTCTTCGACGCGGTGCGCTCGATCTACTCGTCGTCCGGCCCGGTCGATGTGGTCACCGTCGCCGATGAACTGCGCCGGCACGGTCTCCTCGACGAGATCGGTGGCATCGCGCGCCTGAACGATCTGCAGAACGCCACTCCGTCGGTGTCGGGTGCCGAGCACTACGCCCGCATCGTGATGGACACGGCGCTGCTTCGTCGCCTGATCCAGACCGCTGGGGAGATCACCGACCTCGCGTTCAGTGAACCCGACGACGTCACCAAGGCCGTCGACACCGCTGAGTCGAAGATGTTCGAAGTCGCCGAGGATCGTGTCGTCGATTCGACCCGCCAGATCCAGGAACTCCTCAACGAGACCATGGATCAGCTCGAGGCGAACTACGAGCGTGGCGACACGATCACCGGTGCGGCGACCGGCTACGACGACCTCGACGAGATGTTGTCCGGTCTGCAGCCGAGCACGCTCAACATCGTCGGTGCCCGTCCCGCGGTCGGCAAGACCGCGTTCGGTCTCGGGATGGCGACCCACATCGCAAAGCACTCCGGCAAGCCGGTGCTCGTGTTCTCGCTCGAGATGGGCCACTCGGAGCTCACCCAGCGCATCTTGGCGAGTGAAGCCAAGGTCGACTCGACCAAGCTGCGCACGGGCAAGTTGAGTGAGAGCGACTGGTCGAAGATCGGTCTGGCCGTCGGGCGGCTCGAAGTGCCCCTGTTCCTCGACGACAACCCGCAGGTCACCGTCATGGAGATCCGCGCCAAGGCGCGGCGGATCAAGGCCCAGCACGGCGGCCTCGCGTTGATTCTCATCGACTATCTCCAGCTGATGAGTGGCAGTGGACGTCCGGAGAACCGTCAGCTCGAAGTCAGTGAGATCAGTCGAAACCTCAAGGTGTTGGCACGCGAACTCGAAGTGCCGATCGTCGCGCTCAGCCAGCTGAGTCGAAACCTGGAGGCCCGCTCCGACAAGCGTCCGATGCTCGCCGACCTCCGTGAGTCCGGTTCGCTCGAGCAGGACGCCGACGTCGTGATGTTCCTCTATCGCGACGAGGTCTACAACCCGGAGTCGCCCGACAAGGGCTCCGCCGAGGTGATCGTGTCCAAGCACCGCGCCGGGCCGATCGGCACGAAGCGTCTCGTCTTCCTCGGTCAGTACACGAGGTTCGACAACGCCGCCCGCTCCATGTAGTGATGAGTCGGCCCCAAAGCGTCACGAGCGGCGTACATGTCAGGACCGCACTCCCTGCATGTCACGGATCCACCTACAGTCATCGACCTCGACGGATGGTGATGGGTCGTCACGCAGCGTGACCTAGGCGAGTCGCAATCATCGATGGGTGCGTGGTGCGCAGCTGTCGATCGGAAGTGCCGTGAGAGCGCAAGACACAGTTGCTCGCCGAAGCGTGATTATGGGGTACCTGATCGGAGGCCCGACCCCGCACAGTTCGCCGGCGATGCGGCGGACGGCGATGCATTTGGCGTCGAGATTACCGAGTGGCCTGAAG
>JBAWHL010000008.1:0-1911 GCA_049593815.1 Ilumatobacteraceae bacterium
CGCCGGTGGCGACGGTCTGCTCCATGCGGACCTCACCGGACGCGGCGTCGACGACGCGGATCGTTCCGGCGCCAGGGGCTTCGAACGTCTTGTCGTGGCTGCCGTACTCCTCGGCCTTCTGGGCCATCAGCCCGACGTTGGGAACGGTGCCCATCGTCGTCGGATCGAATGCTCCGTTGGCGCGGCAGTCGTCGATGACGGCCTGGTACACACCGGCGTAGCTGCTGTCGGGGATGACGGCCTTCGCGTCCTGCTGCTCACCGGCGGCATTCCACATCTGGCCCGACGTGCGGATCATCGCCGGCATCGAGGCGTCGACGATGACGTCGCTGGGCACGTGGAGGTTGGTGATGCCATTGTCGGAGTCGACCATGGCGAGGTCGGGGCCGGCCGCGTAGGCCGCAGCGATGTCGGCTTCGATCGTTGCGCGCTGATCGGCCGGCATCGACTCGATCGCACTGAGGACGTTGGCCCATCCGTTGCGAGCGTTGCCACCGGCGGCGGCGATCGCATCGCCGTGCTTGGCGTACACGTCGGCGAAGAACACTTCGACGGCGTGACCGAAGATGATCGGGTCGGAGACCTTCATCATCGTGGCCTTGAGGTGGATGGAGAACAGGACCCCCTGTGCCTTGGCGTCGGCGACCTGCGCCGCGAGGAAGCGGCGCAGCGCGGCCACGTCGAGGACGGTGGAGTCGATGACCTCACCGGCGATGACCGGGACCGACTCCTTGAGCACGGTGGTCGCCCCATCGGCGCCCACGTGCTCGATGCGGACTGCACCGGCCTCAGCGACGGTCAACGACTGTTCGTTGGCGCGGAAGTCGTGTTCGCCCATCGTGGCGACGTGGGTCTTGGAATCCGATGACCATGCACCCATGGAGTGCGGGTGGGACTTGGCGTAGTCCTTGACCGCCTTGGGGGCACGGCGATCGGAGTTGCCCTGTCGCAAGACCGGGTTGACGGCGGAGCCCATGACCTTGCCGAACCGGTCGCGGAGCTCGACCTCGTCGGGGTTCGAGGGCTCGTCCGGATAGTTGGGGATGTCGTATCCCTGCGCCTGCAGCTCGGCGATGGCGGCCTTCATCTGCGGCACTGACGCGCTGATGTTGGGCAGCTTGATGATGTTCGCTTGCGGCGTGAGCGCGAGTTCGCCCAGTTCGGCGAGGGCGTCACCGACGCGCTGGGCGTCGGTCAGTCGCTCGGGGAAGTTGGCGAGAATTCGCCCGGCCAGCGAGATGTCACGGGTCTCGACGCCGACTCCTGCGGTCCCGGCGAAGGCCTCGATCACCGGCAGCAGCGAGTACGTGGCCAGTGCCGGCGCCTCGTCGGTGTGGGTGTAGATGATGGTGGACGGCGTCGGATCGCTCATGTTTCCTCTGGTCAGACTGGTGGGTGGGCCGTTGTGCAGACGTCGCGACAGCTGTGCTGCAACTTGTCTACAACTTGTCTACATACTAGCAAGCGATGCGATTCCGACGCACGTGTCACGCCACAAACTCCGCCGACGTGGGCCGCTGCACCGGGCCGGCGCCCAACCCACCCTCTACGCTCGGCGTCGATGGACTTCGAGTGGACCGCCGAGCAGATCGCCCTACGAGCACAGGCCCGAGCAGTGGCTGCCGACGCCGTCGAGCGTTTCGGGCGACACAACGATTCGTGGATCAACGGGTTCTCGAAGGAGTTCGCCGTCGAGATGGCCGGGCTCGGTTGGATCGGCATGACCTGGCCGACCGAATTCGGTGGCGGCGGCCAACCGGCCATCAACCGGCTGATCATCGGTGAGGAGCTGATCGCCGCTGGCGCCCCGATCGCCGCGATGTGGTTCGCCGATCGCCAGATGGGCCCGACCCTGATCAACTACGGAACCGCCGATCAGCAAGCGGAGTTCCTGCCGGGCATCCTGTCCGG
>JBAWHL010000009.1:0-2196 GCA_049593815.1 Ilumatobacteraceae bacterium
GATCTGGACAACTTGGTGCCGGTGTGTACGGCGCACCACGGTCGTGTCCACCACGATGGATGGGCGATCGAGCTCGGTCCGAACCGGGAACTCACCCTCCGCTTGCCTGATGGAACCGTTCGGGCGACCGGGCCCCCAGGCAGACACGCCGCGTGATGGCCTGTCGGCCTCGCGGGTGATCTAGTTTTCCGGCCGATGGGTCTCTTCAACAAGAAGTCTCCAATGGAGAAGTGGCGTGCACAGAACAAGGTGGCGGCCGCATTCGTCGATCAGACAGGGTGGGAGGTCGACCTCGCGACCGGCGTCGTGCACACGGTGATCGAGGGCACCACCGTGACCGTACTGTTGACCGCGGCGATGTCGATGGGGGCCGGAGGCGGTGCCGTCGCGGTGATCATCGAGGCGGGCGCGCAAGCCGAGCGGACGCTCGCCAACACGTTTGGAGACGATGGCGGTGAGGCATTCGAGTTCAACGGTTGGACGGGCACGGTGGCACCGGGCAGCGGTCTGATCGATGCCCACGATGCCGGCGGCCCCGCCCTCGCCGACAAGGTGGTCGCTGCGGCTCGGGCCCTCGTCGCCCGTGTCAACGCCTGAACTGGCGGCTCAAGGAAGCCATGTCCTCGACGCCAGTCGCTCTCGATCGACATCTGCAATCGTGGGTGGGACAGTGGCCGCCACCGTCGCCGGGGATTCACGTCGTCGGCGACCCCGCTCGGCTCGAACCGACGTGGGACGGGTCGGTGCGCCTGCTCCAGGGTGTCGGCAACGGTGAGGCGACCGTGCTCGCGGTGCCGCCAGCAACGGTGGGTCCGGTGTCGGCCGCGGTCGCTGGCGGTCTCGATCGCCCCGGACTGGGCGATGAGCTCGGCGAGATACTCGGTCTCGGGCCTGCGAGCTTCGGAGCGGGTGTCTTCAGGTGGACGACCGAGGTCGATCCGGCGATCCCCGACCTCGGTGAGTGGTTTGAACAGCAGACCGACGACCTGCCCGACTGGCTGGCACCGTTCAACGGCCCGCGCCTCGTCGCTCTGAGCGACGATGGCCGACCGATCGCCGGTGTCGGCATCAAGGTGCACGACCGCTTCGGACACGAGCTCGCGGTCGTGACCGATGAGGAGGCGCAGGGTCGCGGCATCGCTCGTCGGCTGGTGGCCACCGCAGCGCGCCGAGTGCTCACGGGCGGGGCGGTGCCCACGTACCTGCACGATCCACGCAATCACGCCAGCGCCCACGTCGCCGCCGCGGTCGGTTTCGTCGATCGAGGGTGGACGGTGCACGGGCTCTGGCCGCGAGGCTGACCGGCCACGACACGCAGGCCCGATCCGGCAACCTGTCGCCGGCCCGGTGTGAGCAGATCGACGAGATCGGGCGCTGCCGTCGTTCGTCGACAACATGTACCGCGCGGGACGCCGGGGCGTCTCCGGACGCACGGCGGTGCGCACACGATCTACCAGGTGTTTTGCAGCGCCCCTGGCAGGGATCGAACCTGCGACACACGGTTTAGGAAACCGATGCTCTATCCACTGAGCTACAGAGGCATGGGGTCTGCACGAGCGCCGATCTGACGCCCGCGGACTCCGTTGGCACAGCAGCATAGGAACGTCGGCAGGTCCGCTCCACAGCCGCAGAACTTTTGGCGGGGTTGCACCTGCCCGCTGACACATCGTCGTACCGCCGCCAGAAAGTCGAGGGAGACTCAGGGGGCGTTGCCGGGCGGATCCGAAGTTTCCGTGTCGAGCGACCGATGATGCGTGAACGCACCGCCGGGTTCGAGGACCCGCTCATGGAAGCGGTCAGCCAGGACGCGATAGCCATCAGCGTCCGGGTGTAGGCCGTCGTGGAGCCGGGCGACGTCATCGGCTCCGAAGAGCTCGAGCCCGTCGACGAGGTGCAGGTTCAGGTCCTCGGTTCGGCGTTCGTGAATGACCGCCGTCATCAGTTCGCGGATTCGGCGGAGGCCGAGCGCGCCGACGGCCAGCTCGGGCGGCCGGGGAACAACCTGGCAGGTCCCGTCGACGAGGTTGGTCGGGCCCGGATGAGCCTCGGCCACCGGGCAGATGATGGGCGACACCACCACGATCGGCACCTCGGGGTGGGCGTCACGGATCGTGTCGAGAAATCCGTGAAGGGTCGGGACGAACGTCCTCTCTCGGTAGGTGTCGCCGTTGACGACGTTGATCCCGAGTTCGAGGC
>JBAWHL010000010.1:0-1529 GCA_049593815.1 Ilumatobacteraceae bacterium
GCCGAGTGGCGCAGCGGCGAGGATCGGGGCGGCGACGAGGGTGATGTAGCCGGCGGCAGCGAGCATGCCGTGCACGTCGTCGAGTCGTTCGGACACGTCGAGTGGCGCCGCGGCGACCAGTGTGGTCGCCAGTGCCGTCAGGCCGACGGCGATCCACGCGGTGCCGTCGAGTACTCGCCGGACGGCGAACGCGAGGGTGCCGACGCCGATCCCGAATGTGATGAAGCCCGTCGTCATCAACCATCGGGTCTCGGCGCCGGCGGCCGCCAGCCGACTGATCGCGTCGGCCGATGGAGACAGGTCGTGACGTGCAACCACCGCACCGACCCCCCAGCACGCCATGAACGTCGCCGGTCCGACGACACCGCCCAGGCCGGCAAGGCGAACCCGTCGACCGATCCGGGGATCGGTGTCGAGGTTCATGTCCGTGGTTCGTCCGCCGGCAGTTTTCGGATCTCTCCCCGTGGGCAACACTGCGGTATGGACGACAACGCGTTGTGGGGAACCGAGACCGCCAAGGCCGTGGACAACTTTCCGATCTCCGGCGAGCCGATCCCAGCGCGCGTGGTGCATTGGCTCGGCCGCATCAAGTCGGCTGCGGCCTCGGTGAACGCCGATCTGGGCGTACTCGACACCGACCTCGCGGCCGTGATCGCCCGCGCCGCTGACGACGTCGCTGCGGGGCAACACGACGACCAGTTCCCGGTGGACGTGTTCCAGACGGGCTCCGGCACCTCGTCCAACATGAATGCCAACGAGGTCGTCAGCGAGCTCACGGCGCGCGCCGGGCGGCGGGCCCATCCGAACGATCACGTCAACCTCGGTCAGAGTTCCAACGACGTGTTTCCGTCGGCGGTGCAACTGGCACTGCTCGACGTGTGCACCACCGACCTGATGCCGTCGCTCGACGCACTGGCGGACTCGCTGGCCGAACGTGCCGACGCGTTCGGCGACGTCGTCAAGTCCGGTCGTACCCACCTGATGGACGCCGTGCCGGTCACGCTCGGTCAGGAGTTCGCCGGCTACGCCGCGCAGGTCCGGGCGGCCGCCGAGGGGATCGAGGCCACGCTGCCCGGCCTCGGCGCGATTCCACTCGGTGGCACCGCGGTCGGCAACGGGTTGAACACCCACCCGGACTTCGCGTCACGCGTCGTCGCTCGCTTGCGGTCGACGACGAGTTCGGACACGGCCGCACACATCGCCGAGCCCGCCGACCGTTTCGCTGCCCAGGCTGCACGCGACCCGATCGTCGCCACGTCGGGCGCGATGAAGGTGCTCGCCGTTGCGCTCACGAAGATCTGCAACGACCTGCGCTGGATGTCGAGCGGGCCCCGCGCCGGGCTGGGCGAGATCCGTCTGCCGGAGCTGCAGAAGGGATCATCGATCATGCCCGGGAAGGTCAATCCGGTCATTCCCGAAGCGGTGCTCCAGGTCTGCGCGCAGGTCGTCGGCAACGACACGGCGATCACTGTGGCGGGCATGCAGGGCAACTTCGAGCTCAACGTGATGATCCCGGTGATGGCCCGCAA
>JBAWHL010000011.1:0-10948 GCA_049593815.1 Ilumatobacteraceae bacterium
AGCAGCGATCGACAGCTTCGTCGACGAGGCCTCGAGCGTCGTCAACGGAGCCCTCACGACGACCATGACCGAACTCAAGACCAACACCGAGACGTCAGGGGCTCGCGCCGGCGAGGCAGCCAGCGGGTTCGCTCGGTCCGTCGAGTCACAGCGGGCGTCGTTCGACGCCGTGCTGAACGGCTGAGAGGACGACATGAGCGACTTCACCGGAGCAGACCTCGACCAACTCGACCAACTCGCTGCCGCCTTCACCACCGCCGGCACCGAGATCTCTGCCAAGGCGGCCGCGCTGCAGGCCAAGATCCAAGCTGCGGTGAGCAACTTCGACACGACGCTGTCGACCATGCAGACCGAAGCGACGACACTCGGCGCGCAGATGAACGACGAAATGGCCGCCGTTCGTGCCCAGGCGGCAGGCGTGAACTGGACCGGCAACAACCGCACCGCCTTCGACACCGACCTGAACACCTTCGACACCGTGGTCCAACGCGGCACCGCCCAGATCGACGCGGACATCGCCGGCATCAAGTCACAGGTCGACGCCCAGTTCAACCCGGTGCTCACCGAGTTCTCCACGGCGCTCACCGCGCGGACCGACGACGTCAACGCCGCCACGACCACCATGAAGTCGGCGGTCGACACCCAGCGTGCGAACCTCGATCAGGCGGCCAACGTCGGGTGGACGTCCGCCTGAACCTCGATGCCCACCGCATCAGAGTTTCGATTCGCCGCCAGCCGACTCCGATCCGCTGCTGACGACAGCGCGGCAATCGCGGATCGCATGTGGTCCATCGGCGATGACCACGGCGTTCGAGGCGGACGTCTCGAGCACTTGGTCGACACCGCCATCGCGGCCAACGCACTCGGTGCACAGAGCTTGCGCCAACACTGCGACGAACTCGCAGATCTCTGCCTCGAACGCGCTGCAGCATGCGACGACTACGAACGCCAGCTCGAGAACTGGAATCGTTCGGTCGCCGCGTGGAAACGTCGTCGGGACAGCGCGCTCGAGGACCCGGACCGGTTCACGGGTCACTTCGTGATCGGTCCGCGCCCGCTGCCGCCAGCGGCTCCTCCCAGCTGGGTCGAGGTGGAGTGATGGGGGGTCATGGCCTCGACCCCGAGACGGTGCGCGACACCGCCTTTCGACTCCGCAATGCCCGCACGACGCTCGCCACGATCGGCGACGACCTCGTGTTCGCTGTCGAGCATGCCGCGCTCGGCGCCGAAGCGGCAGCGGCGAGCGAACTCCGCAGGGAACTCGACGACGAGATCGACATCCTCGCTCGGCTCCTCGACGCGCGCGCCAGCGCGATGGAACTCGCCGACTCCGGGTTCTCCACCGGTGGTTCGTGGTTGATGCAGACCGTGGCGACGCTCGCGTCCGCCCTCGAGTTGTCCCTCGACGACGACATCGGGTCCACGGGCTCCCCCGATGAGATCCGCGCCCACTACCGGTCGCTGGCATTCGAGCGCGCCGGGATCGACCCCAACGGCTGGCAACCCGACCTCGGCCTCGACGCGAACAGCGCCAACGTCGCCCTGGTGTACGAGTACTACGGTGACCTGTATCGCGACGACCCCGACACCTACTGGTGGGCGGGCATGGCGGCGATGATCGGACCGAGCTTCTTCGGGGGCTTCCAGGACCTCGAGACGTTCGCCGACCTCTTCGAGGGGGCCGCCGACGTCGCGGACAAGCTGAAGTACGTGACGCTCCCCACCGCCAATCCGCTGATGGGGGAGTTGGCCGAGATGACCGCCGACGAGATCGCCGACGAGCTGCGGTGGTACCAGGAGCGGCTGCTGCACATGCAGCGGGAGATCTTCCTCGACATGGCAACCGCCCACGAGGCCTACCGCGACGGAGGGATGCTCGCGATCGAGCGGCTGTACGAGAACGACCCGTACGGCTTCGAAGCCCAGACGGTCGGCGCGTGGAGACAGATCGACGCAGGACGTACGGTGCACGACGTGGACCTCATCGCCAGCGGCAACGCAACCCTGCTGCTCCGCGAACAGAAGTACGTGATCGACGACGACTACCAGGACATGTTGCACCGGCCGGTCACCGGTGAGGTGACGACCTATCTGATGACCGCGGTCGGGGCGCCATCAGTCCCCGGCGCCGATTCGTACCCGCAGTTCAATCCGCTCGAGGTCGCCGCGAGCCAGTACGTCGGGTCACCTCGCGAGATTCCCATCGTTCCGTTCTTCTGGCACCAGTCGATCCCCCATGCCGGCGTCGAGGGGACCGTGACGCTGACCACCCCGTTGCCCGATGGCAACATCGCCAACTTCGAGGACCGGTGGGATCTGATCGAGCAGGACACGCTGCCGGTGTGGACCGACCTCGCAGAGAACCAACAGGACCGGGTGTTGCGCGATCTCGCCGTGCCCGTCGCCGAACGTGCCGAGTCGTTCACCATCCTGCAGCGCGCCGACGACCTACTCGTGTGGGGCGTCACCGGGTGGGACATCGACGTCGATCTCGAAGCCGAGGTGGGATGGTGACGCCGCGTCACGTGCTGGTGACCGTCGCCATGCTGTGCCTGATCGCCGGATCGACCGCATGCTCGAGCAACCCGACCGACGAGGAGAGTGACCGCGTGACAACGACGATGGATGCCACCCATGACATGGTCGTCTGGGACTTTCGGACACCGCTGACCGCG
This sequence comes from Ilumatobacteraceae bacterium, assembly GCA_049593815.1. Classification (GTDB taxonomy): domain Bacteria; phylum Actinomycetota; class Acidimicrobiia; order Acidimicrobiales; family Ilumatobacteraceae; genus Sva-07. The sequence goes on from JBAWHL010000011.1 coordinate 2,676, forward strand.
GTCGATCTGGGTTCGAAGGTCGATGAGTTCGCTGAGCTCGAGGGACCCGTCGCGCTCAGCGTGACGTTTCCCAGCGACCGAGTCGTCGTCGGCACCTGGAACCGAGCGGTCGCCTTCGCCCAGGGTGGGGCCAACCTCGGCAGCGAGCCGGCGCAACCGATCAGCCAGGTCGAGTTCATCGAAGGGACGCTCGACTCCGCGGCGGCGATTCGAGCTGCGGCCGAGCGCTTCACCGCCGAGTACGGGCCGTCGGTCGTCGGGACCGATGGCCTCACCATCGATGAGTACGTCGCCCAGTTCGAGGCGATCGTCGCCGATGACGACGGACAGATCCTGGTCGGCCACCACGGGACCGCCGACGGCTTCGGGTCGACCGCTCGGTCGTTCACCGCTGCCGAGCAGGACGGCCTGACCCCGGCGCTGCTCATGCGCGTCGTCGACGGTGGGGTTGCGGTACGCACCGTGGTGACGTTCGAGCCCGCCGACTGACGCCGCTCCCGGCAGCCGGGACGGAGACGCGACGGAGAACGATCAGTCGTCGTCGAAGATCGACGGCCGCTGCCCGAACACCGCGACCGCCTGACGGAGGGGCACGAGGTCTCCACCACCACGACGACCTTCCGCCGCAGCGATCGCATGCTTGGCGATCTCACGAGCCTGTTCGAGCTCGGATCGCAAGCGGGCGTTCTCCAGCTCGAGCTGCATCACGCGCCGGATGCCTTCGAGATTCATGCCTGCGTCGGTGAGCTCGGAGATCCGCTTGAGAATCGCGATGTCCGCATCGCTGTAGCGCCGATTGCCTCCATCGGTGCGAGCGGGCGTCACGAGACCGCGACGCTCGTAGATGCGCAAGGTCTGCGGATGCTTCCCGGCGAGCTCGGCGGCGACCGAGATCACGTACACCGCGCGCGTTCGGCGCCGGTCGCCACCATCGGTGGACGTCATGAGAGGGTCGCCCTCGGGTTGTCGGTGATCACCGCAGCCAATTGTTCCACGGCTGCGCGCTGGTCATCGTCGAGTTCCGTCGGCACACGCACGGTGACCGTGACGATCAGGTCGCCCGAGCCGCTCTTGGTCGTGATCCCCTTGCCCTTCACCCGGTGACGGCTCCCCGTCTGCGTGCCGGGCTTGATCCGCAACGTCACGCGTTGACCATCGAGCGTCGGCACGTCGATGTCGGCGCCGAGGGCCGCCTCGGTGAAGGTGACGGGCACCGTGATCGTGAGATTGTTGCCGCTACGGGCGAACAGTTCGTGTGGGGTGACCGTCAGTTCGACGAGGAGGTCACCTGCCGGGCCGCCGTTGCGACCCGGTCCGCCTCGACCCTTGAGCCGAATCGTCTGGCCGTCCTTGACGCCCGCGGGCAACCGCGTCTTGACTTCGCGCTGGCGTTGTTCGACACCGGACCCGTGGCACGTGGTGCACGGATCCTCGATGCGGACACCGCTGCCGCCGCAGACCCGACACGGCGACTGGAACGAGAACATTCCCTGGTTGTCGTCGACGACACCGCGGCCGCCGCATGCTGCGCACGCCGTGGGATGTGTTCCGGGCTTGGCACCCGATCCGTGGCAGGTCGAGCACTGGGCATCCGACGTCAGGAAGAGCGTCGTCGTGAGCCCGGTGGCTGCGTCTTCGAAACCGACGGTGAGATGCGCGGTGAGGTCGGCACCTCGCCGCGGACCGACGTTCGACGCTGGGCGTCCTCGGCCCTGGCCGCCACGTCCGAACATGCCACCGAACAGGTCACCGAGTCCGCCCGCGCCGGCCATGTCGCCGACGTTGAACGTGAAGCCGCCGGGCCCCTGCCCGCCGCCACCCATGGGTCCCATGCGGCGGACCTCGTCGTATTCCTTGCGCGAGTCGTCCTCGCCGAGCACGTCGTACGCGGCGGCGACCTCCTTGAACTTCTCCTCGGCCGCGGCGTTGCCGGGGTTCTGGTCGGGGTGCAGGTCGCGGGCCAGCTTCCGGTACGCCTTGGTGATCTCCTTGGCCGTGGCCGTCTCATCGACGCCGAGCGTCTTGTAGTAGTCCTTCTCGAACCATTCACGCTGTGCTGCCATCGGATTTCACCTCCTCGTTCATCTTCGTTGCTGCCGCCGTTACATCAGGGGTCAGACCCCTGATGTAACGGTCGAGTCGTCGACGCTCAGTCCTTGGTGCGGACCATCGCCGCGCGCAGGACCTTGCCCTTCCAGGTGTAGCCGGTGCGAAGCACTTCGGCGACGACGGGCTCACCGCCCTCACCGGGTTCGTGTGCCACCGCCTCGGCGAACTCGGGGTCGAACGGTTGCTGTTCGAGGTCGAGCGCTTCGAGGCCGTGCTTCTTGAGCTCGATCAACATCTGGTTCATCAACGGCCCGACCTCGTCGGGGTGACGAACGTAGGCCGCCTCGGCGGCATCGAGCACCGGAAGCAGGGCCTCGGCCAGTCGCCCGGAGGCACGATCGGCCTCGGCGAGCGACTGGGCGGCCGTGCGCTTGCGGTAGTTGTCGAAGTCGGCCTGCACCCGCTGTGCGAGCCCCTTGTACTCCTCGCGTTCGGCGAGCAGCGTCGGGACGTCGACGTCGGAGTAGTCGATCTCGCCGACGATGGCGTCGAAGTCGTCGGTGTCGTCGCCGGCACCCTCTGCCTCAGCGGCCTCGACGTCGTCACCGTCAGCACCTGCGGGTCGCGCGACCGGATTGGTCACGTCGTCGACCTCGCTGGCGCGTTCGGGGACGTCGTCGTTGTCGATCATGTCGCCGTCCATGACGGCCTCAGGCCTCCGGCTCGTCGTCGACGATCTCGGCGTCGACGATGTCGTCGTCGTTCACCGAACCGGCACCGGCGTCCTGCCCGGATGCCGAGGTGCCCTCGGCGCCCGAGTCACGTGCCGCTGCCTCGTACAGCTTCTGGCTGAAATCCTGGCTGGCGGACATGAGCGCCTCGGTGGCCGTCTTGATCGACTCGGTGTCGTTGCCCTCCATCGCCTTCTTGAGGTCGGCGAGCGGTTGCTCGACGGCTTCCTTCTCCTCGGCGGAGACCTTGTCGCCCTGTTCGCGGAGCACCTTCTCGGTCTGGTACACGATCGAGTCGGCGTTGTTGCGGACCTCGGCCTCGTCACGACGCTTCTTGTCGTCCTCGGCGTGGGCCTCGGCGTCCTTGACCATCTGGTCGATGTCGTTCTTGTCGAGCGTCGACTGCCCGGTGATCGTCATCGACTGTTCCTTGTTGGTCGCACGGTCCTTGGCGGACACGTGGACGATGCCGTTGGCATCGATGTCGAAGGTGACCTCGATCTGCGGCACGCCACGGGGGGCCGGCGGCAGGTCGACGAGCTGGAACTTGCCGAGCGTCTTGTTGTAGCTCGCCATCTCGCGCTCGCCCTGGAGGACGTGGATCTCGACCGACGGCTGCATGTCTTCCGCGGTGGTGAACACCTCGGTGCGCTTGGTCGGGATCGTGGTGTTGCGCTCGATCAGCTTGGTCATGACGCCGCCCTTGGTCTCGATGCCGAGGCTGAGGGGGGTCACGTCGAGCAGCAGGACGTCCTTGACGTCGCCGCGCAGCACGCCGGCCTGGACCGCGGCGCCGATGGCGACCACTTCGTCGGGGTTGACGGTCTTGTTCGGCTCCTTGCCGGTGAGGCTCTGGACCAGTTCGGTCACGGCCGGCATGCGGGTCGAGCCACCGACGAGGATCACGTGGTGCAGGTCGCCCTTGGCGACGCCGGCATCCTCGAGCGCCTGCTCGAACGGGACGCGGCAGCGCTCGATGAGATCGGAGGTCATCTCCTGGAACTTGGAGCGCGACAGCGACTCGTCGAGGTGCAACGGACCATCGGCCGTGGCCGTGATGAACGGCAGGTTGATCTGGGTCTGCTGCACCTGGCTGAGCTCGATCTTGGCCTTCTCGGCGGCTTCCTGGAGACGCTGCGCTGCCATGCGGTCGGCGCTCAGGTCGACACCATGCGCCGACTTGAACTGCTGGACGAGCCAGTCGACGATGCGCTGGTCCCAGTCGTCGCCGCCGAGGTCGGTGTCGCCGTGGGTCGACTTGACTTCGAACACGCCGTCGCCGATCTCGAGCACGGACACGTCGAACGTGCCGCCGCCGAGGTCGAACACGAGGATCGTCTCGTCCTCGGAGCCCTTGTCGAGGCCGTAGGCGAGCGCGGCCGATGTCGGCTCGTTGATGATGCGCAGCACCTCGAGGCCGGCGATCGTGCCCGCCTCCTTGGTGGCGGTGCGCTGGGCGTCGTCGAAGTACGCAGGCACGGTGATGACGGCCTGGTTGACGCTGTCACCGAGGAAGGACTCGGCGTCGCGCTTGAGCTTCATCAGGATGCGAGCGGAGATCTCCTGCGGCGTGTACTTCTTGCCGTCGACGTCTTCGGATTTCCAGTCTTCGCCCATGTGGCGCTTGATCGAGCGGAAGGTGCGATCGGGGTTGGTGATCGCCTGACGCTTGGCGACCTCGCCGACGAGCACCTCACCGGACTTGGAGAAGGCGACGACCGACGGGGTCGTGCGGGCGCCTTCGGAGTTGGGGATGACGACGGGGTCGCCACCTTCGAGGACCGAGACCACCGAGTTGGTGGTTCCGAGGTCGATACCGACTGCCTTGGCCATGTTGTGTGCTCCTCTGTACGAGTTCGTTGCGGTGTTCGGGGGATGGGTCTTCGGTGAGATCGTGAGATCGAGTCGAGCGGTTCGCTCGCCGACGACAACGATAGGACCACACAACGCTCACCGCAACGTGGAAGTCAGCATTCTTGAGTCACTACGACTCAAGAATGCTCTCACGCGAGGAACTCTGGGCCGAACGAGTCCGGAAGCAGCTCCTCCAACGTCCGCGTGAGGGTCTGTCCGGTGGCCGACACCGAGTGGATCAGCACGTCGGGCGCACCGAACTCTCGGATGCGTTGGCGACACCCGCCGCAGGGTGTGCCCGGGACCTCACCGTCGGTCACCACCACGACCTCGGCGATCGTCTGTTCCCCGGCCAACACCATCGCCGCGATCGCGCCGGCCTCGGCGCAGCTCCCGAGCGGATACGCCGAATTCTCGACGTTGCACCCGGCGAAGACGGCACCGGACGCGGTCCGGATCGCGGCGCCGACGTGGTAGCCGGAGTACGGACAGTGCGCACGAGCGTGCGCGTCGGTGGCGGTGTGGACGAGCGACTCAGGAGCAGAACCCATCCCGGCATGTTCGCACCTCACCGCTACTGTCGTCACCATGGCGCAGAACGTCTACGACGACGCCGACTTCTTCGCGGGATACGCCGGCCTGGCGCGCTCGGTCGATGGACTCGACGCCGCGCCCGAGTGGCCTGCGCTTCGTTCGATGCTCCCGCCGATCGACGGCCTCGACGTGGTCGACCTCGGCTGCGGGTACGGATGGTTCGCGCGCTGGGCAGCGAACGAGGGGGCCGCCTCGGTGCTCGGCATCGACCTGTCCGAGCGGATGCTCGCCCGCGCGACGACCGACACCGACGACGACCGGATCGCCTATCAGCGCGCCGACCTCGACGAGGTCGAGCTCACACCCGACTCGTTCGACCTCGCCTACAGCTCACTCGCGTTCCACTACCTGACCGACGTCGAACGGCTCTTCGTCCGCGTCGCTCGGTCGCTCCGGCCGGGCGGCCGATTCGTGTTCTCCTGCGAACACCCGATCCTCACGGCGCCCTCCGCACAGGCATTCATCGATGGACCGAACGGGCGCGTCTGGGCGCTCGACCACTACCAGGTCGAAGGTGAGCGGGTGACGAACTGGCTCGCGGACGGCGTGGTCAAGCAGCACCGCACGCTCTCGACGTACTTCACCGCGCTCCGACACGCCGGGTTCGACGTGACCGATCTCGTGGAGTGGCGCCCCAGCGCCACGGAACTGGTGGCGCATCCCGACTGGGCCATGGAACTCCACCGGCCGACGTTCCTCCTGATCGGCGCCACCCGGACCTCCTGATGGTCATCCTGAGCGCCGTCTGGTTCACCGCGGCCATCGGTGGTGTGATCGCGGCCGTCCTCGCGGTGGCGACCGAGACTCGACGGCAGTCCTTGCTGATGGTGGCCGGCGGCTGCTTCGCGATCGCGGGCATCCTCGGGATCCTCTCGATCGGCCTGATGTTCCTGATTGCCGCGGCGGCGTGTTTCGCGCGGGCGACGACGACGGGTGGCTCAACCCCCGTGGACGGCCCGGCGGTACAGCAACCCGGTGAGTGACAGACCGTCGCGCACCCGCCCCACCGCGATCTCGTCGGCGATGTCGCTCCACGACAACCACTCGATCCGCTCGGACTCGTCGGGATCGGTCGGCTCACCGACGTGTTCCGCGCTGGTCGTCACGAAGACGTTGAACGTCGCGTCGCTCGTCCCGTTGTGGGGAAAGTAGGTCGTCAGCGGTGTGAGTGGCCCGGCCTGCCACCCGGTCTCCTCGAGTGTCTCGCGCGCGGCTGCTTCGATCGGGGTCTCCCCGTCGTCGACGCGCCCTGCGGGAATCTCCCATCCCCACGTGTCGGTGATGAATCGGTGACGCCACAACAACAGCACGCCGCGGTCGGGGTCGTCGACGACCGTGCCAGCGGCCTCGGCGGGCATCCGCAACACGTGGTGCTCGAACCGCGGTCCGCTCGGCAACTCCACGTCGACCAGCGCCAACCGCATCCACTCGCTGTCGTACAACGTGCGTTCCCCGTGCACCGTCCACTCCATCGCCGCACCCTAGAACCTCGACCCATCACGACCCCACAGCCCATCACGACCCCACGGCCACCCGCCCACACCCCGCCCACCAGCCACACCCGCCCACACCCCGAAATTCTGAGCGAGCGTTGCGCCCAGCGCAACGGTGGCTCAGAATTTCGGGTTGGGGGCACGTGCCGGCGAGGAGCGCGCCTGTGCCGAGCCTGGCGTCGGGGCCGACCAACGGTTCCCCACCACCGAGGAGCGGTGAGGCCTCAACGATCGTCAGAGCCCGAGGACGAGCGGGACGACGATCGGGGTGACGATCAACGTGACGAGGGTGAGGGGGGCACCGACGATGGTGAAGTCGCGGAACCGATAGCCACCGAGGCCGTAGACCATGAGATTCGTCTGGTAGCCGATCGGCGACAGGAACGAACACGACGCACCGATCAACACCACGATCGCGAACGAGCGCGGGTCGAGAGCCGCGTCGAGGGCCGTCACCGTCGCGACGGGCAACATCAGCGCTGCGGCCGCGTTGTTGGAGAGCAGTTCGGTCAGGAGCATCGTTGCAGCCAGGACGGCGACGAGCCGGCCGGTGTCGCCGAACGGGTCACCGGCACTGCCCAGGACGGTGGAGATCTCCGCAGCGAGTCCACTCACGGCGACCGCGGTCCCGAGGCTGATCGACATGGCGATCGTCAGCACGACGTTCAGGTTCACCGATCGCCGCGCCTCGGTCGGGCTGATGATGCCGAACGCGGTCAGCGCGACCGCGGCGACGAGCGATGCCTCCATCAGGTCCAAGACGTTGGACACGGTCAGCGCGACCATCCCGATGATCGCCGCGATCACCAGCCCGGCCGACTTTCGACGAACCGGTGCCGGCGCGTCCAGCGAAGCGATCACGCTGAAGTCGCCATGGCCGCGCCACTGCCGCTCGAACTCGGGCGTCGCCAACACGAGCAGGACGTCACCAGGCCGCAGGACCACGCTGCCGAGCTTGCCGGGCAGATCGTCGTCGTGGCGACGGATGGCCAGGACGGCCGCGTCGTACCGGGCTCGGAACCCAGATTCACGCAGGCTGGCCCCGGCCAATTCCGAACGTTCGGACACGACGGCTTCGAACAGGCCCGCGTCCGGTCGATCGCCGGCGCCGACCAGGTGGGCGTGTTCGGCGCTCGCGAAACCGCGGATCTCCAACAGGTCGACGACGTCGACCACGTCACCGGCGAAGTAGCAGATGTCACCGGCCCCGAGCACGGTCCCCGGTCGGGCGGGAACGACTGCCCCAGCGCGCTCCACGCCGGCGAGAAACACGCCGTGCAGGTGGCGCAGTCCTGCGCCGTCGACCGTTTGGCCGACCAAGGGGCCCTCCGGCTCGACCTTCATCGCGATCGTGTAGCGATGCGCGGCAGCCTCTTCGTCGGTGACCGCTGGTTGACGATCGCGCAACAGGTGCGGCGCGGTGAGCACGAGTACGGCGATGCCGACGATCGCGATCGGCAGGCCGACACCGGTGATCTCGAACACGCCGAGCGGTTCACCGCCCTGCGCCACGAGGAGATCCGACACAACGAGGTTCGTCGAGGTGCCGATG
>JBAWHL010000012.1:0-7110 GCA_049593815.1 Ilumatobacteraceae bacterium
CCGTGATGTAGGCCCCGCCCTCCATGTTCGGATTGTCGGTGGCCGTCAGCGTCGACGGATCGCTCGCGAACGCTTCGGGGTACGTGAAGCCGATCGAACCGAACTGGGTCCACTGGTTCGTGAACGCAAGCGACTCGACGCCGCACGGTCGGACGTAGACCTCGTCGATCAACTCGGCCCACGACGAACCGGACGCTGCCTCGGCCACGGCCCCGGCGACCTGCCACTGAGCGCCTCCGTACCGGAACTCGGTGTCGGGAGCCACCACGTCCGCGTCGTCGTCCGGAGCCGTGAAGACCTGTTCGGCGCACTGCTGCAACGTCCCGAGGGGGACGAACTGGCACAGGTACGGCACGTAGGCCGGTGTCGGAGCGAGCCCAGGCAGGCCCGAGCTGTTCGAGACGAGTTGGATGGGCGTGATGTCCGGGTGGGCCGCCCCCCAGTCGACCACGTCGGCGACGGGGGCGTCGACGTCCAGCAGCCCGGCGTCGTCGAGATGCATCAACACGCCGGCGACGATCATCTTGCTCGACGACGCGATCAGCGACACGCGCTCGGCGTCGAACTCGCCCCAGTAGTCCTCGTACACCACGCCGTCGTCGCGATCGACCACGACGAACCCGGCGCCGTTCAGTCCGTAGTCGTCGACGAAGGCCTGCACGATGGGTGAGACCGCAGAGAAGTCGCGCGCGACTCCAGGGTCGGTGCCCGGCGAGATCGTCGAGCCGGTTGCGGTGGTGCTCGTCGAGGTGGTGGTGCCCGTCGAGTCGGTGGTCGAGATGGTCGTCGACGCGGCGGTCGTGGGGGTGGTCGGTGGGGTCGACGACCCGGGCGTCGCTCGTGGGTTCGTCGTCCCGGCACGGTCGTCGGAGCCCGCACACGCGGCCACGGCCAGACACGCGATGGTGATCAATGCGAACACTCGTCGCGAATCGGTCATGGGGTGAACGTAGCCATCCCCTAGCCTCCACCTCCGTGACGAGCAACGTGCAACACGTGAGAATCGGTGTCCTCGGATGCGGAAACGTCGGTGCTGCCCTGGTGCAGCTCGTCGAGGCGCAGCAAGCGACGGTCGAACGCCGGACCGGATTGCGACTCGAGGTGACCCGGGTCGCGGTCCGCAATCTGTCGGCCCCGAGAGACGTCGCGCTCGCCGAAGGGGTCCTCACCCGCGACGCCCACGGGGTGGTCACCGACCCGGACATCGATCTCGTCGTCGAGGCCATCGGCGGCATCGAACCGGCGCGCGAACTGATCCTCGAAGCGCTGGCCAACGGCAAGCCCGTCGTCACGGCGAACAAGGAACTGCTCGCCAACGTCGGCGCCGAGCTCTATGCCGCCGCCGACGCGGCGGGGCTCGACCTGCTGTTCGAAGCGGCCGTCGCCGGCGGCATCCCGATCGTGCGGGCACTGCGCGAGAGCCTCCACGGCGAGCCGATCCACCGCGTGCTCGGCATCATCAACGGTACGACCAACTTCATCCTGACGAAGATGACCGATGCCGTCGCCAGCGGGGGAGAGGCCGACTACGCCACCGCGCTCGCCGAAGCGCAGCGGCTCGGGTTCGCCGAGCGTGACCCGACCGCCGACGTCGAGGGCTTCGATGCCGGCGCCAAGGCGGCGATCATCGCCACGGTCGCCTTCGGTGCGAAGGTCGTCGCTGGCGACGTGTATCACGAGGGCATCAGCCGGATCACCGGTGCGGAGATCGCCATCGCCCACCGGTTGGGGTACGTCGTCAAGCTGCTCGGCATCGTCGAGCGCGACCCGGAGTCGGGGGAGATCAGCGTCCGGGTCCATCCGACGATGGTCCCGTTGCAGCATCCACTGGCGTCGGTGCGTGACAGCTTCAACGCCGTCTTCGTCGAGGGGGCGTTCGTCGATTCACTCATGTTCTTCGGTCGCGGTGCCGGTGGTGCTCCGACCGCGAGCGCGGTCTTCGGCGACGTGGTCGATGCAGCGATCAACCTGCGACGTGGCACACACGGCTCGGTCGGTGTGCTCGAGACGGCGACGGTGCGGGCCATCGACCAGACCTCCGCGGAGTATCTGCTCGGCCTCGACGTCGCCGATCGTCCTGGCGTGCTGCACGCCGTGACCGGTGTGTTCGCGTCGAACGGCGTGAGCATCCGGGTGGCGGAGCAGGAGGGCAACGGCCCTGATGCTCGCCTGGTGTTCATCACCCACGTCGCGCAAGAGGCCGACGTGCAGGCGACCGTTCGTGAGCTGCGCGGCCTCGACGTCGTGCGCAACGTGGGCGGCCTGCTGCGCGTGATCGGCGACTGACCATGCGGTACGTCTCCACCCGCGGCGAAGCGCCCGAACTGGGCTTCGCCGATGTGCTGCTCGCCGGCCTCGCGAACGACGGCGGTCTCTACGTGCCCGAGCGCTGGCCCGCACTGGGGCCGAGCACGGCGCGCACCTATGCCGAGCGTGCGGTCGAAGTGATGTTGCCGTTCGTGCAGCCCGACATCGACGAGATCACGCTCACCCGTCTCTGCGAGGAGGCGTACGGCACGTTCCGGCATCCGGCGGTCGCGCCGCTGGTGCAGCTCGACCATCGCCAGTGGACCCAGGAGCTGTTCCACGGTCCGACCCTCGCCTTCAAGGACGTCGCGCTGCAGCTCGTCGGGCGGATGTTCGACCACGTGCTCGCCCAGCGCGGTGAGCGCGTGACCATCGTCGGTGCGACGAGTGGTGACACCGGATCCGCAGCGATCGACGGGGTCGCGGGATGTGAGCACGTCGACATCGTGATCCTGTACCCGCTCGGTCGCACGAGCGAGGTCCAGCGTCGTCAGATGACGACCGTCGATCAGCCCAACGCCCACGCCGTGGCGGTCGAGGGCACGTTCGACGACTGCCAGGACCTCGTGAAGGCGATGTTCAACGACGCTCCGTTCCGCGAGCGCAACAAGCTGTCGGCGGTCAATTCGATCAACTGGGCGCGGGTCATGGCGCAGACCGTGTACTACGTGACCGCCGCCGAGACATTCGCCGAACCGGTGACGTTCTGCGTGCCGACGGGCAACTTCGGCAACGTGCTGTCGGGCTGGATCGCCCGCGAGATGGGTGCGAGCGTGCGCGACTTCATCGTCGCGTCGAACACGAACGACATCCTCACCCGATTCATCAACGACGGCGACATGAGTGCTCGCGATGTCGTGCCGACGCTGAGCCCCTCGATGGACATCCAGGTGTCGTCGAACTTCGAGCGTCTGCTGTTCGAGATGAACGGACGCGATGGCGGCATGACCGCCGAGCAGCTCGGTCGCTTCCGCTCGACCGGCAAGCTGCAGATCGAGCCCGATCAGCGCGACCGGTTCATCTCGGGCCAGTTCCGTGCCGCCTCGTTCGACGACGACGCGACGATCGCCGAGATCTCCCGCGTGTACCAGGCGTCGGGCATGTTGCTCGATCCGCACTCGGCGACGGGCACCGCTGCCGCCGCGATGCTGGGCGCGCTGGATGGCGGGAACCATCCCATCGTCAGCCTCGCCACCGCACATCCGGCCAAGTTCCCCGATGCCGTCGAACAGGCCACCGGCGTCCGCCCGCCGCTGCCGGCGCATCTCGCCGACCTCTTCGATCGCCCCGAGCGAACCCAGACCGTCGCCAACGACCTCGTCGCCGTCGAAGCCCTGGTCGAACACCTCACCCGGTCCTGACGCCCGCCCGCCCTCGCCCCGCCTCCGTTCGCCCGCGGCGCTCGAAAACCTCGGAAATTTGTGGGATGCGTTGCGCCTCCCGCTCGGAATCCCACAAGTTTCGGGGTGGGGGACGGGGTGCGTGTGGGGTTCGGGGTGCGTGTGGGGTTTGGATGGATGCGTGGCGTGGGGAGGGCGGGCTGCTAACGTGAGCATCGCTCGGTTCTTCCGGGCCGCACCCCGAGATCTCGGTCGTGTGCGAATTTCTGCCAGGGGAACACCGTCAGTCGGGCGCGAGACGCGCCGGCTCACACCCCCTCCCTCTGGTGCTCACCCTCACCCGATCGAACGTCGACGGGAGAGAAGAGAGGAACATCTCGTGGCCGCAGCGGCACTCGAACAGTCCATGCTCGAATCCAAGGACAAAGACACACTTCTCGAGATGGCCAAGGCGCTCGGCGTCAAGGCCAGCGCTCGATTGAAGAAGTCCGACATCATCGACAAGATTCTCGACACCACCGGATCGGGGAGCAGCGCGGCGGAGTCCACCACGCCCGCCGCCGCACCCGCCACGGGGTCGAGCAACGGTGCGTCCGCACCCTCGGACACCCCGACGGACACCCCCTCGGACGCGGCCTCCACCGCCGACTCCGACAGCAGCTCGGACAGCGCGTCGGGCGAACGCTCCGACGGTGACGCCGGCGCCAACTCCGGCTCGACGAGGTCCGGCTCGACGAGGTCCAGGCGATCCAGCACCGCAGCAGCCGCGCCGAGCGCAGACGCCGACGGTGGCGATCCGGTGCGCGTCGGTGCCGACGGCGAACCGCTCGCAGACTGGGAGATCGACCTCGTCTCGACCCCCGAACAGTCGGGCGCCGACGACAGCGCCGACAAGCCCGCGAACCGCGGTGACCGCCAGCAGAGCGGTCGCAACCGCAATCAGAGCGATCGCAATCAGAGCGACCGGAATCAGGGCGACCGGAATCAGGGCGACCGCAAGGACGCCGAGAGCTCTGGCGAGCGCAAGGACAACGGCGGCTCGGGCCAACAGAATCGTCAGCAGAGCCGCCAGCAGGACGGCAACCGCCAAGACGGTGGCCAGAACAACGGCAACCGACAGCGCAACGACCAGCGCAACGACCAGCGCAATGACCAGGGAGGCCAGGACGGCAACAAGCGTCGCCGTCGTCGTCGCAAGGGTCGCGGCAACCAGGAAGGCCCACAGGGCGAAGACATCGATCTCGTCGAGCAGAGCACGACGTTCGAGTCGAGCGAGCCGGTCGACGTCGAGGGCTACCTCGACATCCGCGACGAGGGCTACGGCTTCCTGCGCGTCCAGGGCTACCTGCCGAGCAAGGACGACGCCTACATCCCGCTGAAGCTGGCACGCCAGTACGGCCTCCGCAAGGGCGACCATCTCACGGGCAAGGTGCGCCCCGCGGGTCGCAACGAGAAGAACCCGGGCCTGCTCGAGGTCTACACCGTCAACGGTGCCGACCCCGCGCTCGCCAGCAAGCGGCCGCACTTCGAGAGCTTGACGGCGCTGTTCCCCGACGAGCGCCTGACCCTCGAAGACCCGAGCGACCCGTCCAACATGACGGCACGCATCATCGACCTGCTGGCCCCAATCGGCAAGGGCCAACGAGGTCTCATCGTGTCGCCGCCCAAGGCGGGCAAGACCACGGTGATGAAGACGATCGCGAAGTCGATCGAGCTCAACAACCCCGAGGTCGAACTGCTCGTGTTGCTCATCGACGAGCGGCCCGAAGAGGTCACCGACATGCGTCGCAGCCTGAACGGTGAGGTCATCTCCTCGACGTTCGACCGCCCGAGCGACGAGCACACCCACGTGGCCGAGATGACCATCGCCAAGGCTCGCCGAATGGTCGAGGACGGCAAGGACGTCGTCATCATTCTGGACGGCATCACCCGTCTCAGTCGTGCCTACAACCTCGCCGCACCGGCGAGCGGCAAGATTCTCTCCGGCGGCATCGACGCCGGCGCCCTGTACCCGCCGAAGAAGTTCTTCGGCTCGGCCCGAAACGTCGAGGAGGGTGGCTCGCTCACCATCCTCGCGACGGCGCTGGTCGACACGAACAGCCGGATGGACGACGCGATCTTCGAAGAGTTCAAGGGCACGGGCAACATGGAGTTGCGCCTCGACCGCAAGGTCGCCGAGCGTCGCATCTACCCGGCGATCGACGTCGACGCGTCCTCGACCCGCCACGAGGAGCTGCTGTTCGACCGCAAGCAGCTCCAGCAGGTCTGGAAGCTCCGACGCGTGCTGTCGGGCCTCGCCCAGGACGGCAGCGGCGCCGCTGGTCTCGAGCTGCTCATCGACCGGCTCAAGACGTTCCGCACGAACGACGAGTTCCTCGCCGAGATCGCCAAGCAGCCCGGCTGAACATGCCGGACACCCCCGAGTCGACAGCGACCGCCGCACCGAACGAGGTGTGGCGATCGTTGTCGGTCGGCTGGCGTCAGGCCTTCGACGAGGCCTGGCAGTCATGGTGTGCGGGCGACCTCGGCATCGGGGCCGCGCTCGTCGACCCGACCACGGACACGGTCGTGTCCGCTGGTCGAAACCGGGTGAACCAGGCGGTCGCCGAGGAGCGCACCCTCAGCGGCAACTTCATGGCGCATGCCGAAATGAACGCGTTCGCGGCGCTCGATCGCTTCAAGGCCGATGGCCTCCACCTCTACACGACGCTCGAACCGTGTCTGATGTGCGCGGCCACCACCGTGTTCCTGCACGTCGAGCACGTGCACTTCGCGTCGACCGACGAGTTCTTCGTGGGCGTCGACGATCTCTGGAACGGCCACGAGTACACGAGCCGGTGGAAGCCCGACCGCTCCGGTCCGCGCGACGACCAGCTGGCCACCTTCGCGAGGATCCTGCCCCTGACCCGCCAGGTCGGCATCGAGCGCGGGCGCTCGGCGATGGCGATGGCGACACGGCACATCCCGACCGTCGCCGCGCTGGCGGTCGACCTCACCGCCGATCGGACGCTGCACCAGGTGGCCGCCGATGGCGGCGAGACACTCGACGCGCTCCGCGCGGTCTGGGAACGCATCTCCCCCTGACCAGGTCACATTTGCGGTCTGATCCCTCTACACTCGAAGGTCGATCTGGATGACGATCGGGGGCACATCGGCCCACCCGTTCAGCCATCCCCGGAAGGATCCGACATGAAGACCGACATCCACCCCGCCTACTCCGACACCACGGTCCGCTGTTCCTGCGGGAACGAGTTCACGACCAAGTCGACCTTCGACGGTGACCTCACCGTCGAACTGTGCAACGAGTGCCACCCGTTCTTCACGGGCAAGCAGAAGCTCGTCGACTCCGGTGGTCGCGTCGAGCGCTTCAACAAGCGGTACGGCCAGCGCAAGAACGCTCCGGCCACGCCCGACGAAGACGCCTGATCGGTGATCCACGCGCTCACCCCGAGCGCGCACTGAC
>JBAWHL010000013.1:0-5511 GCA_049593815.1 Ilumatobacteraceae bacterium
GTCGACGAGTACTCCAGTTCCTTCGCGTAGCGGTTCGACCTCGCAGGCGGCGGCGTAGCCTGCACGGCACCATGGCGCACGAATTCATCTACCAGGCCTACAAGCTCTCCCGGGTCTACCCGCCGGACAAGACGGTGCTCGAGAACATCTCGATCTCGTTCTACCCGGGCGCCAAGATCGGCGTGCTCGGCTCGAACGGCGCCGGCAAGTCGTCCCTGCTCAAGGTCATGGCCGGGCTCGACGACGGCTATTCGGGCGAGGCCCGCCTCACCGCCGGTTTCAGCGTCGGCTATCTCTCACAGGAGCCCGAGCTCGACGCCTCCAAGGACGTCAAGGGCAACGTGATGGACGGCGTCGCCGAGGTCCAGGGGATCATCGACCGCTACAACGAGGTCATGGCCATGTGGGCCGACCCGGACGCCGACTACGACAAGATCGGCAAGGAGCAGGCCCGTCTCGAGGACAAGATCGCCGCGACCGACGCCTGGAGCCTCGAACGCAACGTCGACATCGCCATGGACGCGCTGCGCTGCCCGCCCGACGACGCCGACGTCAGCGTCCTGTCCGGCGGCGAACGGCGCCGCGTCGCGCTCTGCCGCCTCCTGCTCTCTCGTCCCGACCTGCTGCTGCTCGACGAACCCACCAACCACCTCGATGCCGAATCCGTCGACTGGCTGGAACGCTTCCTCGCCGACTACACGGGCACCGTCGTCGCCATCACCCACGACCGGTACTTCCTCGACAACGTCGCCAAGTGGATTCTCGAACTCGACCGCGGTCGCGGCATCCCGTTCGAAGGCAACTACACGGGTTGGCTCGAACAGAAAGAAGCACGCCTGGCGCAGGAGGAGCGCGGCAACGACTCCCGTCGCCGCACGCTCGCTCGGGAACTCGAGTGGGTGCGGATGGGTCAGAAGGCCCGCCAAGCCAAGGGCAAGGCCCGTCTCGCCGCCTACGAGAAGTTGTACAACGAGACCAAGGCAGCCGACCCCGGTTCGTCCAAGCTGGAGATCACGATCCCCGCCGGCCGTCGCCTCGGCGACCAGGTGATCGAGGTCGAGCACCTGTCCAAGGGCTTCGGCGACCGTCTGCTGATCGAGGACCTCTCGTTCTCGCTGCCGCCCGCCGGCATCGTCGGCATCATCGGTCCCAACGGTGCCGGCAAGTCGACCCTGTTCAAGATGCTCGCCGGCCGCGAGGAACCCGACAGCGGTTCGATCAAGATCGGCGACACCGTCGACCTGTCCTACGTCGACCAGGACCGCGACGACCTCGACTCGGACGCGACCGTCTACGAGGAGATCACCGGCGGTGCCGAAGTGCTCGAAGTCGGTGGCCGCGAGATCCACGGCCGCGCCTACGTGTCGAGCTTCAACTTCAAGGGCACCGATCACGGCAAGCGCGTCGGCGACCTGTCCGGTGGCGAACGCAATCGTGTTCACCTCGCCAAGCTGCTCAAGTCGGGCGGCAACGTGCTGCTGCTCGACGAACCGACCAACGACCTCGACGTCGACACGCTGCGTGCGCTGGAGTCGGGCCTCGAGTCCTTCCCCGGCTGCGCGGTCGTCATCTCCCACGATCGCTGGTTCCTCGACCGCATCGCCACCCACGTGCTGGCATTCGAGGGCGACAGCCAGGTGCGCTGGTTCGAGGGCAACTTCTCCGAGTACGAGGAGCGACGCAAGCAGGAACTCGGCGCCGCAGCCGACCAGCCGCACCGCATCAAGTACAAGAAGCTCAGCTGAATCACGATGGGGGCACGCCCCCGTCGTGACTGCCTCCGCCGAGAATTGTCCCCCGAGGCTGCAACAACGGCCGCTCGATGGGCTGCCCTGGCAGACTGGTTCGATGTCAGCGCAGGAAACCGATGCCCAACTCGCCGCACGATTGGCGACGCAGGCCGGTCACCTGCTCCTCGAACTGCGCGAGAAGATGTTCGCCGACGGAGCCTCGACGTGGGACGTCAAGGATGCAGGCGACGCGATTGCACAGAAGTTCCTCGCTGCGGAGTTCGCTGCACACCGGCCCGATGATGCCGTGCTCTCGGAAGAGGGCAAGGAGGACCCGCGCCGGTTCGAGGCGGACCGGGTCTGGATCGTCGATCCACTCGACGGCACACGCGAGTACAGCGAGCCCGGACGCATCGACTGGGCCGTGCACATCGCGCTCTGGGACGACGACCACTTCGAAGCCGCCGCGGTGAGCCTGCCCGCCATCGACCGGACGTTCGCGACCGACGACCCCGCACCGATGCCACCGTTCACCCGGGAGCGGCCCCGCCTGGTGACGTCTCGCACACGTGCGCCATATGCCGCCGTCCTCGTCGCCGAGGGCCTCGACTGCGAGGCGGTTCGCCTCGGATCCGCCGGTGCCAAGGCGATGTCGGTCGTCATGGGTGAGACGGACATCTACGTCCACGACGGCGGCATGTACCAGTGGGACTCCGCCGCACCCGCAGGTGTCGCGCTGGCGTCGGGGTTCCACGTCAGCCGCCTCGACGGCTCACCGATCGTCTACAACGATCCCGATCCGTGGCTTCCCGACTTCATCGTGTGTCGCCCCGAGCTGGCCGACCCGGTCCTCAAGGCGCTCTGGGGATGACCGAGTCCGGCGATCTCACCGCGGTCCGGTGGGAGGTCGCCGACAAGGTTGCCACGGTGTGGCTGCATCGCCCCCACCGTCACAATGCGTGGACCGGGCAGATGCACGCCGAGTATCGCTCGGTGATGGCCGACCTCGAACACCGCGACGACGTGCGGGCGGTCGTGGTCACCGGCACTCCCCCGGCGTTCTGCGTCGGCGGTGATTCCAAGGCCCTCCAAGGGCACGTCGAACGCGGCGGCTACGACAGCGGGCTTCCGGCCGAACTCGCCCGCCCAGGCGGGGGCGACCGGCTCGACGCAGACTTCGTCTGGCAGCTCGGCTACCGCCTCCCGATCGTCGCCGCGGTGAACGGCGCCTGCGCTGGCGTGGGGCTCGCCCTCGTGTTGTTCTGCGACCTCCGCTTCGTCAGCTCGACCGCGAAACTCACGACGGCCGCCCCGAAGCTCGGACTCCCTGCCGAGTACGGATCGAGCTGGATGCTGCCCCGACTCGTCGGTCTGACGCGAGCCAACGACCTCCTCATGTCCGGCCGGGTCGTCACCGGCGCCGAGACCGCCGACTGGGGCCTCTGGAATGGTGTCGAGGCCGATGGCGCCGCCACGCTCGCCGCCGCACGGGCCTACGCGAACCAGCTCGCGATCAACGCCGGTCCCCAGGCCGTGGCGATGACGAAACGCCAGATCGCCGACGACCTGCTGCGTCACGACCCCGCAGCGTCCGTCGCCGACTCGCTTCGACTCCTCGACGAGTCGATGGGCACCGCCGAATATCGCGAGGGCATCGCCGCCCTCACCGAGAAGCGCCCACCCGAGTTCTGACTTCGCCGAACGACACGCCGGCGACCAGGGAACTCGGTCATCGGAGAATCAGTCGGTCGGTCGAAGTTCGGCAAGGACTTCGGCGGTGTGCTCACCGACGGTCGGGACCGGCCCCGGGCGAACGGCGTGGCCGCCGAAGTCGACCGGCGTGTTCACGGCCCGGAACGGCTCCTCGCCGTCGCGCGTGGCCATGTCGACGAATCCGGGCTGGGCCTGCTGATCGGCGATCACGTCGGGCAGCGTCTGCACGGGAGCCCACCACACGTCGTGCTCGTCCAAGATCGGGCCCCATTCGTCGAGTGGGCGCGTCGCGAAGATCCCGTCGAACACCGCCACGAGATCCAGGTGATTCGAGAGACGTCCGGCCGGCGTGGAGAATCGCTGATCGTCAGCGAGCTCAGGGTGCCCGAGGGCGGTGATCACCTTGGGCCAGTGACGGTCCGCCTCCAGGCAGATCAGCCAGAGAATCCGCTCGTCGCTGGTCCGGTAGCTGTTCATCAGCGGCGTCTTCGAGCGATCACGGGAACGGGTGCGCTCGCGCCGATCGAACCGCAGCTGGATCCCGAGGTCCCAGGCCAACGTGTACATCCCGGTGCGAAGCAGACTCGTGCTGACCTGGCCACCGACCCCCGTGCGTTCGCGTTCCAGGAGTTTGGCCATCATCCCGGCAACGAGGGTCATGCCGGTCTGGTGATCGCCGGCGCCGGAACGCGGACCGGGTGGCATGTCACCGGGTGGCACGATCGTGTGCGCCAGTCCCGACCTCGCCCAGTAGGCGCCGACGTCGTACCCGGCCCGGTCTCGGTCGGGGCCATCGGCGCCGTAGCCGGTGATCGATCCGTACACGAGTCGCGGATGCCGGGCGCACACCGCGTCCGGGCCGAGGTCGAGACGATCGAGCGCTGCCGGGCGCATGTTGGTGACGACGGCATCCGCGGTTGCCAACAGGTCCTCGAACATCGACCGATCGTCGTCGTCGCGCAGGTCGAGCACCACCGATCGCTTGCCCCGGTTGTCGACCTCGAAGGGTGGAACCGGCATCGATGCGGCCAGGCCCGCACCCGTGAACAGCGCTCGCTGCGGATCGCCGGTGGCGGGTTCGACCTTGATGACATCGGCACCCCAGTCGGCGAGAATGCCGCCCGCAGCGGGGCCCGCCACCCACATGCCGAGTTCGACGACTCGAAACCCGGTGAGCGGCCCCGTGTTCTCCGCCGGCGGTGTCGCCATCAGCCCAGCGTCGCGATCACGTCGGGCGGCGCCTGCACCAACTCGATCAGCACACCCTCACCGCTGCGCGGTGTCTCGTCGTTCCCCTTCGGGTGGATGAAACAGACGTCGTGGCCCGCCGCACCCTTGCGGATCCCACCCGGCGTGAACCGCACGCCCTGCTCGGTCAGCCACGCCACACAGGCCGCGAGGTCGTCGATCCAGACGCCGAGGTGATTGAGCGTCGGCACGTGCACCTTCGGCGAACGCTCGGGGTCGAGTGGCTGCATGAGGTCGATCTCGACGGCGTGCGGGCCGTCGCCGAGCCGGAGGATGTCCTCGTCGACGTTCTCGGACTCGCTCACGTAGTCGCCGACCTTGTCGACGCCCAACAGACCGGTCCAGAGCCCGGTGAGCGCTCCCTTGTCGAGGCCACCGATGGCGATCTGCTGGAGGCCGAGGACGCGGAACGGGCGATCTGTCATCGCGCGATGTTGCCTCATCCATGGGGATCTCCGAGAATCCGGCAGGATGTGAGGGTGAACACATCCAGTTCGTCGCCCTCGCCAGCGGACCTCCAGTGGGGATCGTTCACATCCGACGCCCCCTGGGAGCTGGATCGCGCCGACATCCGATGGGTGAACCTCGCGGTGACGCTGCGCCGTCAGGCGCAGGCCGAGGTGCCTCGCCTGACCGCTGCGTCCCGCATGCCGCCCGGTGCACGGGTGCTCGGTGTCGGTCGACGACTCGGCACCGCCGTCGTGCCGTGGATGATCCGCAAGCGTCGCGGACGGTACGCCACCACCGAGGCGAGTCGGGCCGACATCTCACGTCGCCTCCGCGTCGCCGCCGAGGGGCTCGGCCCGACCTACATCAAGCT
>JBAWHL010000014.1:0-2195 GCA_049593815.1 Ilumatobacteraceae bacterium
GGGTGACGACGTTCCCTGCGAGGTCGACCTCGCGCACACCGAAGGGCCAGTAGTGCATGAGGAACGTACCGGCGGTCGTCTGCTCGACCCCTCCGAGTGTTCCCGAGTTCGTGTAGTACCAGACGACTTCGCCAGCGTTGTCGTACGCGACGAGGTACTGCGTGGAGGGCGGCTCGTTCTCGGCCAGGGCCGGGTCGATCTCGACGATCGTGTATCCCGGCGATGACCGTTGCGCGTCGATGCTGATCTCGTGGTCGGCAACCCAGGTCGGCAACACCGGGGTGACGAACCGACCATCATCGACCGTCACCGGTGCGCCGTCGGCGTCGATCACGTCGACGTCGAGCTCGTAGGTCCGGTCGGCACGCAGGCCGACGACGGGAATGTCGAACGTCTCCTGCGCGGTCGCGCTGAACGGTGTCTCCACGACGTGATCACCGGACTGCGCGACGACTCGTGCTCGAACGGGCTCGTCAGCGGTCACGGCCACCACCGCCACGAGATCGATGTACGGGCTGGGTGCGACGGTGACCGAGATGCCGTCGGCGTCGGCCCCCTCGACACTCGCCTCATCATCGCTCGCCTCGAGATTCGCCTCGCCGGCCGCACCGTCGGCGCCGTCGGTTGCATTTGGGCTCGACGAACCGCCGTCGCTGGAGCACGACGCCACCATCAGCCCCGCCAGGACCACGCCGATCAGCGAGCCTCGAATGGTCGGGCGAACGCGCCGGGTGTACTGGCGCGCGCGATCGGTCTCGACATCATGGGGGGTCTCCATCACAGCGTCGAGGGTACAAGCCGACCCCACGCCCCTTCCGATCACCCGGCCCACGCCTCCGAACACGGACGGCAACGATCTCGGTGAATGCGACCGATCCCAGCGGCATCGGCAACGTGAGCGCGTCGGCCAACTTCGGGACGATCTCCGGAGGCGGGTCGTCCTGCTCGTTCGAGGTCAACGACGGAGCCGTCAGCGGCGGACCGACGACGGCCACCATCACGATCGTCGCAACCGACGGACTCGGCAATTCCTGGCAGACGTCCACCAACATCACCGTGAGCGACGCGGACGAGTGCTGCGGCTGACCACGAGACGAGCGGTCCGGGAGTGACAGCGCCGCCTCAGGGTTCGAGGAGGCTCCGCCACGGATGGTCGGGCGCGAGGGTTGCCGCGAGCAGTTCGAGTTGGCGATCGTCCAGCGTCGGGATGACCACGGCCGCGTCGATGTCGTCCTTCGGGCGGATCGCCGTGCTCTTGTAGAGCAGTTGCAGCTCGGGCGCGAGATATGGGATGCCGGCGACGCTGTGTAGGACCGCCATGTTCCACGGCACTCGAATCGACGGATCTCGACGGTAGATCCACTCCTCGTCGGAACCGTCGCCAATCGTGATGTCGAGGATCCACGGCGCGGCGTCGGTGCGACGGCACCACACGTTGTTCTGGTGACGATCGGAGCGCAGCGGCTCACCCCGCCACGGCGAGAGTTTCCCGGCTGCCGCGATGTGGGCCTCCCACGGACCGAGCCGCTCGTGGACGGCCGCGAGGTCGGAGCGCAGGACACCCAGGTCGGTGTCGTCGTGGTCTCGCCAACTGCGCTGCAGGTGGAGGTCGAGCGCACGCCCACCGCTGATCCACCAGCGAAACGATGCTCCGACGAAGACCTCCACGACCGATTCGACGTCGAGCGGTTCCCAGGGACCGAGCTCGGGTGCCGACATCGACGCGACCCTACGACTCCTCGCTTCACCTCCTCGACGCCTCGCCTCTCCTGGCCACGACTCGCCAAGCCTCTCCTGGCCTCGCGCCCCTGGCCCCGCGCCCCTGGTTCACGTCCCGGGCTCACGCCGCTGGCTCGCCTCGCCGTGCCGCACATCACCTCACCGTCGAGGCGATGTGGGACGGGCCGGGTCGAGCGTCAGGTCGCGACGGTCCAGATCGCGGCGAGGTGGAGTCCAGCAGCGGCGATGGTGCAGGCGTGCCAGAACTCGTGGAAGGAGAACGTCGACTCGCGCAAGGTCGGCCACTGTCGTGCGAAGGCCACGGCGCCGGCGGTGTAGATGACGCCAACGGCGAGCACGAGCGCCACCGTCGGGACCCCGCCGCGTTGCCACAGCGCTGGGGCGATCGCGATCCCTGCCCAACCCAGGCCGATGTACATGGCGCTGCCGAAGCGGTGGGCCCTGTCGAACCAGAA
>JBAWHL010000015.1:0-9902 GCA_049593815.1 Ilumatobacteraceae bacterium
GTCCCATCGCGTCGCAGAGGCGGACGAAGACCGTGTCGGCGTTCCCGGCGATCAGCACCTCGGAGCCGTCGCTGGTGGGGTAGGCATTCGCCGGGGCGACACCCGGCAGCGTCCCCCCGGAGCGACCGCGGACGACCTCGGCGACGTCGAAGTCGACCATCGTCGACTCCATCAGCGCCGCGACCGCTTCGTAGATCGCGACGTCGACCTCCTGGCCCCGACCGCTCACCGACCGTTCGTGGAGCGCCGCCAGGGTGCCGATCACGGCGAACATCGCCGCGAGTGAGTCGCCGAGGCTGATCCCGCAGCGGGCCGGTGGCCGGTCCGCGTCGCCGGTCGTGTGTCGGATCCCGCCGACCGCCTCGCCGATCGAACCGAAGCCCGCTTCGGACGCACGCGGTCCGGTCTGTCCGAACCCGGAGACGTGGGTCATGACGATGCGCGGATTGGTCGCTGCCAACGACGCGTAGTCGAGTCCGAACTGCTCGAGGGTGCCCGGCCGGAAGTTCTCCACGACGACATCGCATTCCCCCGCCAGGCGCTGCACGAAGGCGAGGTCCTCGGGATCCTTCAGGTCCGCCGTCACCGAGCGCTTGTTGCGGGCGATGATCGGCCACCACAGACTGGCGTCGTCGACGCTGAGCCCCCAGTGGCGCATGGGATCGCCACCGTCGGGTGCTTCGACCTTGATGACCTCTGCGCCGTAGTCCCCCAACAGTTGTCCGGCGAACGGGCCGGCGATGAAGTTGCCGAGTTCGAGGACCCGGACCCCGAGGAGCGGGCCACTTCGGCGGGATGACGGGTCGTGTTCCATGGGTCTGTTGTCTAGCGACTCCGGCGGTGTCGGTGGCAACCCGACCCTCGGCACGCGAGAATCGGTCTGGTGAGCACCCTTCCGACGGCCGTCCTGCTTCGAGATGTGAGTCTGCGCGACGGGCTGCAGGACGAGGCACCGATCTCGACCGAATCGAAGGTCGCCGTGTTCGAGGCGCTGCTCGCGGCAGGCGTTCGAGATCTCGAACTCACGAGCTTCGTCCGTCCCGATCGCGTCCCCGCGTTGGGTGATGCCGAGGCGTTCTGCGCGGCGACGCACGACCTCGCAACGCGCCATGACGTGACGCGATGGGGTCTGGTCCTCAACCGCCGCGGGGCGGATCGTGCCATGGCGGCCGGCCTCGATCACCTGCAGTACGTCGTGTCCGTCAGTGACACCCACAGTCGCGAGAACGCGGGCGCAGGGACCGACGACGCGCTCGCCGCGTTCACCGACCTGGCGGGTCCGGTCATCGACAGCGGTGCCGTGGTCGAGATGACGCTGTCCACGGCGTTCGGCTGTCCGTTCGAACATCGGGTCGACCCGGCCCGTGTCGTCGACGTCGCCCGCCGTGCCGTCGATGCGGGAGCGTCGTCGATCGGGCTCGCCGACACGATCGGTGTCGCCGTACCGCCCGAGGTCGCGGCGCTCGTCGCCGCCGTCACCGACGCTGTCGACGTACCGGTCGGCGTGCACCTGCACGACACGCGGGGCCTGGCGATCGCCAACGCGCTCGCTGCGCTGGGGGAGGGCGTCACCCGTCTCGATGCCAGCGTCGGCGGGCTCGGTGGCTGTCCGTTCGCCCCGAACGCCACCGGCAACGTGCCGATCGAAGACCTCACCCATGCCCTGGAGGCGATGGGGATCGAGACCGGCCTGGATCTCGCCGTGCTGCTCGACGCAGCGTCGTTGGCATGCGAGCTGGTCGACCGGCCGGTGTCGAGCCACATCGGTCTGGCCGGTCCTCGCTTTGGTGTGTCATCGGCCGCTCGCGATCCGCTCGGGTGACCGACATCGGTACGGTGACGAGATGAGTGATGTCGACGCTGCGTGGCTGACGAGCACGCGCGTTGCCGTCGTGGCCGGAAAAGGTGGTGTCGGCTCGTCGACCGTGGCAGCTGCCACAGCGCTCGCGGCGGCTCGTGAGGGTGCCGACGTCCTGTTCGTGGCCGTCGACGGCAGACCGGGGATGGGCCCGTTGCTGGGAGGGCGGGAGCTCGACTCGAGCGACCGGATCCTGCGACGCATCAAGGGTGCCGGGCAGGTTCGTGGCCGCACGATCCCGGCGGAGCAGGCCTTCGGTGACTACCTCGAGCTCAAGGGCGTCGGCGGGATGCTTCGCCGGGCGGCGTCGGCGGCGTCCCTTCCGATGATCGCCGCAGCGACGCCAGGACTCGAGCACCTGCTCGTGCTCGGCAAGATCAAGGAGCTCGAACGAGAGGGGGCGGCCGACCTGATCATCGTCGATGCGCCACCCGCAGGGCACGCGGCGCCGTTCCTCCGCTCGGCGACGGGGCTGTCCGACGTGGTGCAGTCGGGACCGATCCGCGACCAGTCCGCCGAGGTCGACGAGATGTTGCGTGACGCCTCGCGTTGCATGGCGATGATCGTGACGTTGGCGGAGGAGACCCCGGTGACCGAGGCGATCGGCCTGGTCGCTGAGCTCGAAGGCGACATCGGGATGAGCATCATGGGGACCGTCGTCAACGGCTGCTGGACCGACCGGGCGGGGCTGGAGAAGACGCCGGCCGTCGCCGCCCGCTCCCACAAGGGCGTCACCCTGTCGGCAGCGGCGAAGGAGTCATTGGCGTCGTCGTCGGACTTCGGCCGTGAGCGACTCCGGGTGCAGCGTCATCAGATCGAACGCCTTCGCGGGTCGTTGGCGCCACCGATCGTGACGCTGCCGCGTCTGGCGACCCCGCGGTTGACGTTGCATCACCTCGGCGAACTCGCCGACGCACTGGTCGACCCTGGTCGCGAGGTGTCCGCGTGAGCGACCAGATCGAGGTTCCTTCGTTCTGGAACGAGGTGGCGACGGCGGAACTGATCGTCACGTCTGGTCCCGGCGGTGTCGGCAAGACCACGTCAGCGGCGGCGCTCGGAGTCGCCGCGGCGCGCGCCGGTCGCCGCGTCGTCGTCGTCACCGTCGATCCCGCTCGGCGACTCGCTGACGCGCTCGGCCTCGACGTCGGGGCAGCGGCCGACGAACCGCATCACGTCGAGGGCATCGACGGAGGTTCCGGCGGTGAGATGTGGGCGTTGATGCTCGACGCCGCATCGACGTTCGATCGGCTCGTGCGCGAGCAGACCACGAGCGACAAGCAGGCCGACGCGATCTTGGAGAATCCCGTGTATCGGGCGATCTCCGGCTCGCTCGCCGGCGCGCAGGAGTACATGGCGATCGAACGACTCCATCAGCTGCACACCAGCGGCGAATGGGACCTGGTCATCGTCGACACGCCGCCGTCGCGGCATGCGATCGACCTGCTGAAGGCACCGGATCGACTGATCGGGTTCCTCGGCCATCCGGTGTACCGCGCGCTCACGGTGGGGCAGCGAGCCTTCGCCAAGGTGACGAACGCTGCCGCGTCGATGTTCCTGTGGGCGGTGCGCCGCCTGGCCGGTCCGCAGATCGTCGAGGACACCGTCGAGTTCTTCCGCTCGCTCGGCAACATCGAGCCGGGACTGCGCCAACGTGCCGGTGAGGTCTCGGCGCTGCTGCGTTCCGACGTCGCTGCGTTCATCGTCGTGTCGAGCCCGCGTGCCGAGGCGGTGGGGGAGGCCGAGCACCTGATCGGGGCGCTGCGCGACGGCGACTTCCCGTTCGCTGGTGTCATCGTCAACCTGATTCACCCGTTGCCGCTGCCGATCGCTGCGGCCGACCGGGCAGTGCTGGACGAGATCGGCGACGGGCCGCTCGCCGACCACGTGGCGTGGCACGACGAGATGATGGCACTCGCGACCGCCGAACGCGACGAACTCGCCGTCCTCGCGGACCTCGCCGAGGACGTGACGGTGGTCGAACTCCCGTTGCTGTCGGTCGACGTTCATGACGTCGACGGCCTCGTCGGATTGTCCGAGCGCCTGGTCGAGACCTGATCGTCAGCGTCGACGCAAACGTGGGACGGCCGTCTGCCACCGCCTGCCAGTAACGTCGTCGGGATGAACCCGGCCGAACTCGACCGTCTCATCGAGGATCTCTTCACCCGGCCGGAGGCCGAGGGAATCTCGCTCGCCACCGTCGTCCAGCATCGTGGCGAGGTGGTCGCCGCCCGGTACGGCACACAACCGGAGAACATCTTCCAACCCGCGATCGACATCGACGAGGACTCGACGTTGACGTCGTGGTCGATGGCCAAGAGCATCACCCACGCGCTGATCGGTGTGCTCGTCGTCGACGGTCTGATCGACGTGGATGCCCCCGCCGCGGTGCCCGAATGGGCCGGCACCGACAAGGCGGAGATCCGGCTGCTCGACCTGCTCGAGATGCGATCGGGGCTGCAGTTCGTCGAGGACTACGTCGACGACGAGGTCTCCCACTGCATCGAGATGCTCTACGGCGACAGCGGGCCGAGCCATGCCGCCTACGCCGCTGCCCTGCCGCTCGAACACGAGCCGGGAACGTTCTACAACTACTCCTCCGGCACCACGAACATCGTCGCCCGCATCATCGGTGACATCGTCACCGGCGCGGTCGGCGGTGACCCCGACACCCGCCGATCAGCGATGGAGTCGTTCATGGAGGAACGTCTCTTCGGGCCGGTCGGCATGGGTTCGGCCATCCCCAAGTTCGACGATGCCGGTGACTTCGTCGGATCGTCCTACGTGTACGCGACCGCACTCGACTTCGCGAAGTTCGGCGAGCTCTATCGCGCAGATGGGGTGACCGGTGCGGGCACGAGGATTCTCCCGGAGCGCTGGTCCGATCACGCTCGCACCACGGCCGCCCACGACCCGGAGAACGGCTGTGACTACGGCCGGCACTGGTGGATGTGGCCGGAACTGCCCGGCAGTCTGGTGTGTCACGGCCACGAGGGGCAGTACATCCTCGTCGACCCGGCACGTGAGCTGGTGGTCGTACATCTCGGCAAGACGCCGGCGGATGCCGCCCCCGCATTGCGCGGTCGATTGCGCGAACTCGCGCTGCTGTTCTGACCGGTGGCTCGACGATGGCGGTGACGAACGGCGAGGAGGGCGAACCCGACGCAGCTGAACTCGACGAGCGGTACGACGCGACCCACGAGATGGATCGGGACGTGCTGCCGACGGGCGAACTGCCGGTGATGGCCCACGACGAGACGAAGAAGAAGTCGCGCCTCCACCCGATCCGCTTCACGATCAAGGCGCTGCTCCTGATCATCGTCGGGATCTTCCTCCTGCCACCCGTGTTGAGCGGGTTCCGACAAGCGGTCGACACGATTCGAGACGTCAATCCGGTCTTGATCGCGCTCGGGTTCGCGCTGCAGATCGCGTCGTTGTTCTGCTACTCGCTGCTCACCAGGTCAGCGCTCGGCACCGCCGGGGACGGCCTGTCGAATGCGCGCATCTTCCGCATCCAGCTGAGCACGAAGGCGCTGTCGAACATCGTCCCCGGTGGCAACGCCGCAGGGTCGGCGCTCGGCTACCGGCTCCTCACGCTGTCGGGCATCAGCGGCCCCGATGCCGGTTTCGCGCTCGCGACGGCAGGCATCGGCTCGGCCGTCGTGTTGAACATCATCTTCTGGACGGGGCTGATCGTCTCGATTCCGTTCCGCGGTGTGAACCCGGCCTACGGCGGCGCTGCCATCGCCGGGGTGATCATCATCATGATTGCGGCAGGTCTGGTCGTCGGGGTGATGGACGGCAGCGGGCGCGCCGAACGGCTGGTGCGCTGGATCGCCGCGAAACTCCGGTTCGACCCCGATCGGTTCGCCGCGGTGCTCCACCAGGTGGCGGATCGCCTGGAGGAACTGACCAGCGATCGGCAGCTGCTGCGGCGGGTCGTGTTCTGGGCGCTGGCGAACTGGCTGCTCGACGCCGCTTCGCTGTGGGTGTTCCTCCGCGCCTACGGAGGGTCGCTGAGCATCGACGCGCTCCTCGTCGCGTTCGGGCTCGCCAACCTGTTGGCGGCGATTCCGATCCTTCCCGGTGGCCTCGGGGTCGTGGAGGCGACCTATCTCACCACGCTGGTCGGCTTCGGCATCCCCCGCCGCGTGGTCGCGCCGGCGATCGCCACCTACCGGTCCGCCCAGTACCTCATGCCGATTGCGCTCGGCGCGCTCGCCTACGCGTCGTTGCGCGTCGGGCCGTGGAAGATCGAGAAGCGCGATCGACTGGTGCGCCTGCGCGACCTCGCGCGGACGGAGTCGGCGAAGGGCGAGTCTCGCATCGACTTCGCGCTGCGTTTCTCGAGTCGCCGCCCCGCGCCAGGCACCGCGGTACCGGTGGACGTCGCCGACACCGACACCGAGACCGACACCGGCGTTGGCACCGACACCGAGCCCGAGACCGAGACGGACACGGCGACGGGGACCGGACCGGCGAACGGGACCGACGACTGACGCTTTCTCGCGGGTGGTCAGGCGGCGATACCGTCGCGGTCATGACAGTGCATGAGCGCCCCTTCGGCCGATACCTCGAAGACTTCACGCCGGGAGACATCCTGCGGCACTGGCCCGGCAAGACGATCACGGAATACGACGACCACCTGTTCTGCATGATCACGATGAACCATCATCCGTTGCACACCAACGATTGGTTCGCGTCGGAGTCCGTCCAGGGCCGCAACGTCGTGGTCGGCAACCTCGTGTACAGCCTCGTGCTCGGCATGAGCGTGCCCGACGTGAGTGGCGCCGCGATCGCCAACCTCGAAGTCGAGACCCTGCAGCACAAGTTCCCGACCTTCCACGGCGACACGATCCACGCCGAGACGCGAGTGCTCGCGGTGAAGGAGTCGTCGTCGAAACCGGACCGCGGTGTCGTGACGGTCGAGACGAAGGGCTTCAACCAGGACGGCAAGGAAGTCTGCTACTTCATCCGCAAGGTGCTGATCTGGAAGCGGGACGCCGCGCCCGACCGCAAGCGCCCGTACGACGGCACCGAGGTGTGGGCGGACTGATCGACCAGGGCGCGGTCCTCGCCTGGGGGTCCTCGAGGATCCGCGATCTGCCGTGGCGTCGCGAGCGTGACCCGTGGCGCATCCTCGTTGCCGAGGTGATGCTGCAGCAGACCCAGGCCGATCGGGTGATCCCGAAATGGCAGGCGTTCCTCCATGTGTTCCCGACGCCCGCGGCGTGCGCGGCGGCGTCGCTCGCTGAGGTGCTGCGGCTCTGGCAGGGTCTGGGCTATCCACGTCGAGCGAGGAATCTTCAGCGGGCCGCAGCCGTGATCGTCGAGCAGCACGGTGGCGCGGTGCCGACCGACCTCGACGCGCTGCTCGAACTGCCGGGCGTCGGGCCGTACACAGCTCGGGCGGTGTCGGCCTTCGCGTTCGAACACGACGTCGGCGTCGTCGACACCAACATCGCGCGCGTCCTCGCCCGAGCTGGCGGCGTCCGCCTCACACCGCGAGCGGCACAACGCGCTGCCGACGATCTGGTTCCGGTCGGCCAGGGCTGGTTCTGGAACCAGGTCCTGATGGATGTCGGCGCGACCCTCTGCCGCCCGGTGCCGAGGTGCGCGAGTTGCCCCATCGCCGACGGCTGTGCATGGCACATGGGCGACCATCCAGTGCCGGACCCCGCGACGGGTTCGGCAGGCGTGAGCAACACACAGGCGCGATTCGAGGGCAGCGACCGCCAAGCGCGTGGCGCGGTGTTGCGGGCGTTGCACGACGGCCCCGTCCCCGTCGCCGGCTTCGACGCCCGCATCGTCGCCGGGCTCGTGGACGATGGCCTGGTCGAGATCGACGGGTCGACGGTGCGCCTGCCGATGTGACAGATCGTGTCAGGCACGATCTGTCACATCTGTCGCCGGCGGCGGTTGGCCGTGGACGGCGCCCGCGGCGTACGGTTGCGCCCGTGCGTCCAGCAAGAGACTTCTTCCGTCCGCTCGCCGTCGGTGCCCCCGAGCCCCTTCGCGAGATCCCGTTCCCGCCCAGCCGGATGATCCACTTCTTCCCTGCGGCGAACGAGAAGATGCGTTCCAAGGTGCCCGACATCGCGCCGACGGTCGACATCCTGCTCGCGAACCTCGAAGACGGTGTTCCCGCCGATCAGAAGGAAGCGGCACGCGCCGGGCTCATCGAGGTCGCCCAGAGCGTCGACTTCGGTGACACGCAGTTCTGGACCCGAGTCAACAGCCTCGACTCCCCGTGGGGGCTCGACGACATCACCGCCGCCGTGCTCGAAGCCGGCGATGCCCTCGATGTGATCATGATCCCGAAGGTCGAAGGTCCCGAGGACATCCACTACGTCGATCGTCTGCTCGCGCAGCTCGAGGCCAAGGCGGGCCGCCGCACACCGTTGCTCGTCCACGCCATCCTCGAGACGGCGCGCGGCGTGGCCAACGTCGAGGAGATCTGTGCCGCGTCACCGCGCATGCAGGGCCTGTCGCTCGGCCCGGCCGACCTCGCGGCGAACCGCCGGATGAAGACCACCCGCGTCGGCGGCGGGCACCCCGGATACCTGGTGCGCGCCGATCCAGAGGGGGACGACATCGAAGCTCCTCGCACGACACATCAGCAGGATCTGTGGCACTACACGATCTCGCGCATGGTCGATGCCTGCGTCACCAACGGGATCCTGCCGTTCTACGGCCCGTTCGGTGACATCAAGGACACCGTTGCCTGCGAAGACCAGTTCCGCAACGCCTATCTGCTCGGCTGCGTCGGCGCATGGAGCCTGCACCCGGTGCAGATCGCCATCGCCAAGAAGGTGTTCAGCCCGGATCCTGCCGATGTCGCCCACGCCCAGCGGGTCATCGACGCGATGGGCGACGGCACAGGCGCACTGATGCTCGACGGCAAGATGGAAGACGACGCGTCGGTCAAGCAGTGCCGCGTCATCGTCGAGCTGGCCAAGGCCCTCAGCGAGCGCGACCCCGAACTCGCTGCCACCTACGGATTCTGAGAAGGGACGACTCGAACGTGACTGACGACCTGCGCCCGCGCCGCTCGGTGCTCTACATGCCCGCCGCCAACGACCGGGCGCTGGAGAAGGCCCAGACGATCCCCGCCGATGCGATCATCTTCGACCTCGAGGACGCTGTGGCGCCCGATGCCAAGCCCGACGCCCGTGACAAGGCCGTCGCTGCGGTCCAGTCCGGGCTCTACGGCAATCGTGAGCTGACCATCCGCTGCAACGGTCTCGACACCGAGTGGGGTGCGGCCGACATCGCCGCTGCCGGCCCAGCTGGACCATCGGCGGTCGTGATCCCGAAGGTCGACTCCGTGGAGTACGTGGAGCGGGTCGCTGCGCTCCTCGACGAATCGGGTGCCCCGGCCTCGGTGCAGATCTGGCCGATGATCGAGACGCCGACCGCGATGTTCAACGTGCGAGAGATCGCTGCGCATCCGCGCGTCGCAGTGCTCGTGATGGGAACCAACGACCTGGCCAAGGAACTGCGCTCGCCGCTCGTGCCGAGTCGCCACCCGCTGGTTCCGCACCTGGCCGCGGCACTACTCGCCGCCCGCGAAGCCGGCAAGGTGATCCTCGACGGGGTGTACAACGACGTCAAGAACCCCGACGGGTTCAGCGCCGAATGTCAGCAGGGCATGGAGATGGGCTTCGACGGCAAGACGCTGATCCACCCGTCGCAGGTCGAGCCCGCGAACGACATCTGGGCGCCGTCGGGCGCTGACGTCGAGTACGCCGAGCGCGTCATCACCGCCTTCGACGAGGCGGTCGCCGATGGTCGTGGTGTCGTCACCGTCGACGGTCGCATGATCGAGAACCTCCACGTCGACAACGCCCGCCGCGTGCTCGCCACCGCGCAGGCCATCGCCGCCCTCGGCTGACCCCTCACCATTCACGTTTGGGCCGGATCCAAACGTGACCCGTCGGCGCAACCGTTACATCAGGGGTCAGACCCCTGATGTAACGCTGGCGAGGATCTCGTCGAATGCGGCGTCTGCGTAGGCGATCATCTCGTCGTCGGTGCGGTCCTGGAT
>JBAWHL010000016.1:0-6450 GCA_049593815.1 Ilumatobacteraceae bacterium
TCGTGTCGGTCGTGTCGGTCGCACCCGGCGACGCGGGCGTGGCGTCGGGCGCCGCGGTGGTGGCCGATTGTCCGTCCGTCTGTTCAGAGCCGCAGGAGATCGTCGCGGCCGCCATGAGCATGGTCAAGGCGGCTCCGGCGACCCGTCGTCGAGTCGTGGGCGGCTGGGGGGAGTGTCGAGCTGGCTGGTGCATGTGGGGGAGTCCTTCGTGTCGGAGCATGCCGACGGAGGCGGTAAGGCGGCCTAACATTAGGCAGTCGGTAGTCTGATTCCAAGTCTCGCCAACCAGGTTTGGTAAGTGCGCCTTCTACTGATAGATCAACAGTCCTGTCATGAGTTCCCCCACCCTCACCAGCCGTGAATCGGCCGCGGTCGTCGCGGACACCGCTGGCGACGCCACGGTCATCGGCGCTCCCGCGCCCGCGCGAGCGCAGACCGCTCGCCGGATCGTCGGCATCGTCGTGCTCGTCGTGCTGTTGGTGTTCGCAGCGATCGCTTCGCTCGCCGTCGGAGCGAAGGCGATCCCGGTCAGCGATGTGATCCAGGCGTTCACCGGGTACGACCCACTCGACACGAACCACCTCATCGTCCGCGAGCTCCGCCTCCCTCGCACGATGGTCGGCATCATGGTCGGCGCGGCACTCGGTGTCGCCGGCGCCGTGATGCAGGCGGTCACCCGCAACCCGCTCGCGGACCCCGGACTGCTCGGCGTCAACGCTGGAGCATCCTTCGCCGTGGTCCTCGCCATCTGGTGGTTCGGCATCTCCTCGATGATGGGCCTGGTGTGGTTCGCCTTCCTGGGGGCGGCCCTCGCGTCGGTCGCGGTCTACCTGCTCGGCTCGATGGGGCGCGGCGGCGCGACGCCGGTGCGCATGGCGCTCGCCGGTGCCGCACTGAGCGCACTGCTCTTCGCGCTCACCCGCGCCGTGACGATCATCGACCAGGTCACCCTGGACCAGTTCCGCTTCTGGGCGGTCGGATCGCTGTCGGGTCGCGACGCCGATGTCGTGCGCAACCTCGTCGGATTCGTGATCGTCGGCCTGGTGTTGGCGATCGGGATCAGCCGGCAGCTCAATGCGCTCGGCCTCGGCGAGGACACGGCTGCGGCACTCGGCGTCAAGGTCGGCCTGACCCGGGCGGTCAGCGGCGTGTCGATCATGCTGCTGTGCGGCGCCGCCGTCGCCGCGGTCGGACCCATTGCCTTCGTCGGGCTGGTCATCCCACACGCGATGCGGGCATGGTTCGGTCCCGATCAACGTTGGTTGCTTCCCTCGTGTGCGCTCGCGGGGCCGATCCTGCTGCTCGTGTGCGACACGCTCGGTCGGGTGGTCGCCCGTCCCGGTGAGGTGCAGGTCGGGATCATGACGGCGGCGATCGGTGGCCCAGCGTTCGTGTACCTCGTGCGCCGCGTCAGGATCGTGCAGCTGTGAGCGTCACCCACCCCGGCGCGATGACGCGCCCGCTCACCGACGCCGAGCGTTCGGTCGACGTGGTGCCGCGCTCCCGTGCGATCCGCTTCGGACCCGTGTCGTTCAAGATCGAACTGCGCACGACCATCGTGTGCGCGCTGATGTCGGTCGCCCTCGTCGTCGTCGGATGCTGGTCGATCATGGTCGGCGACTTCCCACTGTCGGTCAGCCAGGTCGTGTCGTCGGTGTTCGGCGACGGCGGCCCCGACGCCGAGTTCATCGTGCAGACGCTGCGACTCCCGCGCGTGCTCACCGCGATCCTGGTCGGTGCTGCGCTCGGCATGTCGGGCGCGGTGTTCCAGTCGATCGCCCGGAACCCGTTGGGTTCGCCCGACATCATCGGCTTCCAGTCCGGCGCGGCGTTCGGAGCGGTCGTCGTGATCGTGAGCGTCGGCGGCACGAGTTCGCAGGTCGCGATGGGGGCGGTCGCCGGTGGGCTCGTCACCGCGCTGCTCGTCTACGTCCTGGCCTGGAAGCGGGGACTCGCCGCGTCGCGCCTGGTCCTCGTCGGCATCGGCATCGGGTTCACGGCCACCGCCGCCGTCGACTACCTGATCACCCGGGCGAACATCTACGACGTGCAGCGCGCTGCGGTGTGGCTCACCGGCTCGCTGAACGGGCGCAGCTGGGACGACGTGAAGACCGTCGGTCTCGCGCTCGTGGTGCTCGCCCCGGCGATTCTCCTGGCGCAGCGATCGCTCGACTCACTGGACCTCGGCGACGACACCGCCGCAGCGCTCGGTTTGTACGTCGGGCGCAGCAAGCTCGTCCTGATCCTCCTCGCCGTGTGCCTCGCTGCGCTCGCGGTCGCCGCTGCCGGCCTGATCGCGTTCATCGCGTTCGTCGCCGGCCCGATCGCTCGCCGTCTCGTCGACTCGCCGCGTGCGTGTGTCATCCCGGCAGCATTCGTCGGTGCCCTGGTGACGACGATCGCGGATCTCGTTGCCCGCCGAGCCTTCGCCCCGACCGAACTGCCCGTCGGCATCGCGACGGCGGTCATCGGTGCCCCCTATCTCATCTGGCTGCTCAGTCGTCGAGCCAGGACGGGGGCATTGTGAGCAACCGGTGGGCGCGCACGGCCGCCGTGGTCGTCGCACTGATCAGCGGTGCCGGGTGCGCGGCGTCCGTGAGCGACGGACCGGCGACGACGCAGACGCCTCGTGTCGCCGAGACGGACGGAACGGCAACCCCGGTGATCGAACAGCGACGCATCGTTCCGCTCGGCGGCGACATCACCGAAGTGGTCTTCGCGCTCGGACTCGGCGGCGACGTCGTCGCCATCGATCTCTCCACCACCTTCCCATCCGAGGCCCTCGGTCTCCCGAAGATCGGCTTCGAACGGGCCCTGAACGCGGAACCGATCCTGGCGGTCGAACCGACCGACATCGTCGCCACCGACGCGGCGGGCCCCGAGTCGACGCTCGCCGAACTCGCACGCGTCGGGGTGCCCGTCACGGTCATCGAGCGGGAGTACTCCTCGACGGGGCCGGCGCGCAAGATTCGTGAGGTCGCTGCTGCGCTCGACGTCTCCGACGAAGGCGATCGAGTCGCCGACGAGGTGCAAGCGCAGATCGACGCGGCCACCGTCGACCCGTCGGTGTACTCGCGCCCGATGCGCGTCGTGGCGCTCTACCTGCGCGGCGACGATCTGCAGTTCGTCCTCGGCGCAGGGGCCGGGGCCCACTGGGTGATCGAGGCGGCCGGTGCGGTCGACATCGCAGATGGCCTCGGCGTGGTCGAAACGGCGCCGATCACGATCGAGGCGATCCTCGCGGCGGCCCCGGACGCGATCATCGTGCCGGAGAGTGGCCTCGTGTCCGCCGGTGGAGTCGACGCGCTGCTCGCCGTTCCCGGCGTTGCCGAGACACCCGCTGGCCGATCAGGTGCGATCTACGCCTACGACGATCAGCTGATGCTCGGCAACGGCCCACGCACCCCCGAATTCCTGCGACAGCTCGTCGCCGACCTCCACGACCTCGATGCTCGTTGCCCCGACGTGCCCTGCCCACCCCGAGAGGCCCAACCATGACACCGTCGATCTCCTCCTCCAGCGTGTCCGTCGCCGCGCACCCGGACTCGCACGACACGACCGGCGCGGTTGCATCCCGCCTCGAGGCTCGCGGCGTGACGCTCGCCTACGAGGGCAACGTCATCGCGTCGGACCTCGATCTTCGGGTTCCCACGGGCGAGGTGACGGCGATCGTCGGACCGAATGCGTGCGGCAAGTCGACGCTGTTGCGCGCCCTGTCGCGCCTGCTCAAGCCGTCGTCGGGCGCGGTCGTGCTCGACGGCGAGGAGATCCATCGGATCCCCACCAAGGAGGTCGCCCGCCGCCTCGGACTGCTCCCACAGAGCCCGATCGCGCCGGAGGGGATCCTCGTCGGCGACCTCGTCGCCCGCGGCCGGACGCCACACCAGTCGATGTTCCAGCAGTGGTCCCACGCCGACGAGTCCGCGGTCCGTGAGGCGCTCGTGGCCACCGGGACGCTCGACCTCGTCGACCGGTCGATCGACGAACTGTCCGGCGGTCAGCGCCAGCGAGTCTGGATCGCGATGGCACTCGCGCAGGACACGGACCTCCTGCTGCTCGACGAGCCGACGACCTACCTCGACATCACCCACCAGATCGAAGTGCTCGACCTCGTCGCCCACCTGAATCGCGACGCGGGGCGCACCATCGTGGTCGTCCTGCACGACCTGAACCTCGCGAGCCGGTACTCCAGCCACATCGTCGCCATGCGCGAGGGCGAGATCGTGGCGACGGGGGCTCCCGCCGACGTCGTCACCGTCGAGCTGATGCGCGACGTGTTCGCCCTCGACTGCGTCGTCATCGACGACCCCGTCAGCCACACCCCGCTCGTCGTCCCCATCGCCCCCGTCTGAGGAAGGGACCGCGGCCAATCCCGCCCTTTTCGTACTCCGGGGCGGGAGGAGTTCCCGCCCCGGAGTACGAAAAGGGGTTCAGGAGGGTGGGGTGGGGTGGGTGGTGATGAGTTCCTGGCAGAGCAGCCCGGCGCGGCGGTGACGGTGCATGTCGCCGTAGGTGTGGTGGTTGATCGTGGCGATGAACGCCGCTCGGTCGGGGAAGTGCATCACCATCACGGCGTCCCAGTCGCCCTGGCCGATGAAGTACCGCTCGACGCTGCCCATCAGCAGCGAGGTGCCGCCGACCTCGGCCGCCGCCCGACCGAACGCCTCGGCGTAGCGGGCGTAGGCAACGGAGCCTGCCTCGTCGCTGCCGGCTTCGGGGTCACCAGGCTCGTACTCGGCACGGACGCGGAACTTCAGCAGGTTGACCTGGGCGATCGGGCCGTCGTACGGATCGTCGCGGAATGCTCGGAACTGGGCTGCGGTCGGCTGTTCGGCAGGCATGGCTCGACTCAGAAGCTCGCTTCGGGATCCTGGTCGGCGGCGTTGGTGCCGTCACGCCAGGTCGCCGCGACGTTGCCGCCGACCGGGAAGCCGCCCTGGTCCTTGAGCATCTTCGCCGCGTGCATCAGGTTCCAGCTCATGATGGTCGCGTTCTTGTTGGTGAACTCGCTGTCGAACCCGGCGGGAACATCGCTGCCCTCGACGGTGTCGCCGTAGCTCGGGCCGGGCCCGATCTCGCCCAGCCAGCCGCAATCGGCCTGCGGCGGAATCGTGTAGCCGATGTGCGAGAGCGCGTACAGCGTCTCCATCGACACCGCCTTCACGCCGTCCTCGTTGCCCGTCACCACGCACCCTCCGGCCTTGCCGTAGTACAGGTACTGGCCGTGTTCGTTCGTGTCGCCGCTGTACGCGTACAGCCGCTCGATGACCAGCGTGGCGATGCTCGACTTGACGCCCAACCAGATCGGCGTGCCGATCACGAGGATGTCGGCGGCCATCACCTTGGCGTGGATCGCAGGCCAGTCGTCGACCTCGTCGGCGAACCCATCACCGATCTGGGTGGTGTCCTTGACCATGCCGAACCCCACCTGGTGATCGAGCATGTGGATCACCTCGACGTCGACGCCCTCGGCCTGCATCACACCCGCGACGCGAGCCAACAGCAGGCGCGTGTGTGATTTGGATCCGTCGTGCACGAGTGAGCAGTTGAGGAGAACGGCGGACAGTCCGGAGAAGCGTGCCATCGCCCAATACTGCCCGCGGTGGGCCCCTTCGCTAGCGTCGCAGCCACTTCCCGATCACGATCGACGTGATCATCGCTGTCCAGCACCACCGTCACAGAACAGGAACTCTCCATGCGTGAAGCAGTCTTCGTCTCCTATGCCCGCACCGGTCTCGCCAAGGCGGGCCGCGGTGGCTTCAACATCACCCCCGCCATGAGCATGGCGGCGCACGCCATCAGCAGCGCCGTCGAGCGGGCCGGCATCGAGCCCGAACTCGTCGAGGACGTCGCGCTCGGCAACGGTGCCCACGGTGCCGCCAACCTCGGTCGCCTCGCGGGCCTGCTCGCCGGCCTGCCCGTCACGACCGGTGGCAACACGATTCAGCGCCACTGCTCGTCGGGTCTCAACTCGATCGCCGTCGCCGCCAACTACATCAAGGCCGACGGTGCCGACTGTGTCGTCGCCGGTGGTGTCGAGTCGATCTCGATCCCGAGCCCCGGCTTCGGTGGTTCGGTGAACATCGACCCGCAGCTCATCGAGGAGTACCCGGCGATCTTCATGGCGATGATCGAGACCGCTGACATCGTCGCCGACCGCTACAACGTGTCGCGCGAGTCACAGGACGAGTACGCCTACACCTCGCAGATGCGCATGGCCGCGGCCCAGGAGAACGGGCTCTTCGAGGACGAGATCGTCCCGATGCAGACGAAGATGAAGTTGGTCGACAAGGAGACCAAGGAAGAGACGATCGTCGACTACACCGTCGACCGCGACGAGTGCAACCGCCCGTCGACCACGCTCGAAGGCTTGGCGAAGCTCCAACCCGTGAGAGGCGAGGGCAACTACGTCACCGCCGGCAACGCGAGTCAGCTCACCGACGGCGCCGC
>JBAWHL010000017.1:0-2236 GCA_049593815.1 Ilumatobacteraceae bacterium
CCTTTGTAACGTTCAGGGGTGCGTCGGTCAGAGATAAATCGCGTCGACGAGAGCGCGGTTGCGGGTGCTCTGCCAACGGGGGATCACGTGATTCATCACGTACCCGAACGCGATCCCCGTGTCTGGATCGGCGAAGCCGAGTGCTCCGCCCGTGCCGAAGTGGCCGAAGTGGCCGAAGCTGCGACGAAACGCTTCGCGGACCCCGGTGAGTTCTGGCAGGCAGATCCCCGAGATCTGCGGTTCAGGGACCGAGATCGTCGGGCATCCGCCGGACTCACCGGCTCCAGCTGCGTTCTTCGCGGTATCGACCGACGTTCAACGGGGTCGAGTGTTGTCGCCGCTGTCGGCGACTGCTCGTGCCGAAGACGATCAACGCAGCGATCGCGAGGGCGATCACGGTCAGCAGCAGCGTGAGGTTGCGATGGTGCTTGGCGAGCTGCGGGAACACGCCCATCCAGGGGTCGTCCGAGAGTGCTGGCAGGAGGACGAGGGGTACGAGGTAGCCGAGCACGAAGATCGACACCGCGGTGGCCCCGAACATGACGCCGAGCGCGAACGTCGCTTCGCCGCGCTCGGGTCGCAGGAGGATGCCGGCGAGGCCGAGAACGAGCGAGAGCCCGAGA
The DNA here is from genome assembly GCA_049593815.1 of Ilumatobacteraceae bacterium. GTDB lineage: Bacteria > Actinomycetota > Acidimicrobiia > Acidimicrobiales > Ilumatobacteraceae > Sva-07. The sequence goes on from JBAWHL010000017.1 coordinate 624, forward strand.
CAACCGAGCGCGAACCACATGCTCCAGGAATCGAGGAACGACACGGACCCGACGCGTTGAACGGGCAACGTGAGCGACTCGGCCTCACCGACCAACTCGTCGCGCACGATCGTCACCTGTTCCTCGGCTGTCACGAGCACGAGTTCGTCGCTCGCACCGATCAACCTGGCGTGCGCATCGTGGACGAACCCGCTCATCAGCGCTGCCCCATCGGGAATCAGCGCGATGTCGTCGATGAACTCCTTGAGCTGCGCCGGCGACTGGCTGAGCACCGGAGCATCGGCGCTGGCGATGACCGTGGCGACCTGCGACCGGATGTCTTCGTCGCTCAAGATCGAGCGGGCGACGGTCGAGTCGTCCGAGGGTGTGAACGCCACGCGCTGGAGCCACAGCGACCCGATCGCGAGCGCGAAGAAGACCCCTGCAACGATGAGGAGAAGTCCACCCGGTGAGCGCCGCACCGGGAGAGTCTGGCAAATCTCACACGTAACCTTGAACTGTGCGTCGCCCGACCCTTCCCAGGATGCTCGTTCGAGGGGCGTTTCGGCGGTGCCCGTGGTGCAGTGGAAGGGGCGCATTCTTCACCGGCTGGTTCGAGAAATCTCCGTCGTGTCGGTCGTGTGGCCTGCACTGGCGGCGTGACGACGTCGGGTTCGAACTCGGGGCCGCAGCGATGACGGCGATCATCACGTTGGGCCCGCTCGTGGTGTTGCTGGGGATCATGGTGGCGGTCACCTGGCCCGACGTCGAGGTCACGCTGATGCTGGCCGTGCTCGGAACGCTCGCCGTGCTCCTGCCCTTCTGGACGTATGCGCGGTCGTATCTGATGTGGCAGGCGCTCGACGTGGTGATGCGCCCGCCGACGCCGGACGACTTCGACATCGTCGCCGACGTCACACCCTGAGGCACGACCTGAGGCACGACCCGACCGACACGCGGCGTCGCACCCCGATGCGCCCGAGGAGTCACGCCCGGACCCGGGATCGGGCCGGGCATCCGTCGGCCAGCGCCGTCGGACCGGATGGTCTCGGGCGTTCGTGCAGGGGATGGTTGACCGAACGACTGTTCGTTGATTACACTGCTGTCATTCGGTCGTGCCGAGCGACCTTCGATCCGTTCGATCAACCCTGTGACACCCCCTCTCTACGGTGCACATCAACAACCGCACGGGTACGCCCGACTCCACGAAAGCGAGACACGACATGAGCAACGACCGCGACAAGGCACTCGACATGGCGTTGGCCCAGATCGACAAGCAGTTCGGCAAGGGCGCCATCATGAAGATGGGCGAACGCACCAACATGGGCATCGAAGTGGTGCCGACCGGTGCACTGGCGCTCGACCTCGCGCTCGGCGTCGGTGGCCTGCCACGGGGTCGCATCACCGAGATCTACGGTCCGGAGTCCTCCGGCAAGTCGACGCTCGCCATGCACGTGGTGGCCGAGGCCCAGCGCAAGGGCGGCGTGTGCGCCTACATCGATGCCGAACACGCGATGGACCCGGTGTACGCCCGTGCCATCGGGGTCGACGTCGACCAACTCCTGATCTCCCAGCCCGACACGGGTGAACAGGCGCTCGAGATCGCTGACATGCTGACTCGCTCGGGTGCGATC
>JBAWHL010000018.1:0-22376 GCA_049593815.1 Ilumatobacteraceae bacterium
GTGCAGCACCGAGTTGTCCTGCACGCTGGTGCGGGCCCCGATCTCGATGTGGCCCCCGTCGCCACGGAGCACGGCGCCCGGCCAGATCGTCGACTGAGGCCCGATTCGTACGTCGCCGATGATCACCGCATCGGGGTGGACGAACGCCGTCGCATCGATCGTGGGCTCGAGATCTCCGAGAGCGTAGACAGACATGTCGGCACCGTACCCGGACTCGTTGGAGTTCTCCGGGTTCGAACCGGTACCGTGGGCGAAATGTCCCGCAGGATTGACATTGAGCTGACGAGCGCGCTTCCCGACGGCTCCTGGACCTGGCGCGCCGCTGGGGCGAAGAAGCCCAACGGTGTGCTCGACGGAGCCTTGCTCCCATCGAGTTCCGCCGTGGGTGACCTCTTGAAAGTCGAGGTCGAGCAGATGCTCGACGGCATCGAGGTGCAGTCGATCGTCAAGGGGCGCGAGAAATCGTCGGACTCGAACCTTCTCGAACTGTTGCCGAGCGACAAGCCCTTCGAGGCCGTCATCGAGACTCGTGCCAAGCGCGACCGGAGCGACCGCGGCGATCGCGGCGGTGACCGCCGCGACGGACGCGGCAAGCGGTCCAAGGGCGACGGCCGACGTCGCGACGGCCAGGACGGCGACCAGCGTCGCTCGTCTCAGCGCCGGGATCGGCCGCACTTCGATGCACCGCCCGAACTTCCGCAGCGCCCCAAGCCCAAGCGTCTCCGACCGGGCAAGGCCCGGCGCAACGCAGTGCTCGCCAACCTGCCCGAAGAGCAGCGCTCGATTGCCGAGATGGCCCTGCAGGGGATGTCGGCGGTCCGCAGCCGCGTGAAGGAAGAGAACGCCAAGCTGGTCGAGGCCGGCAAGCCGGCGATGCCCGAAGCATCGGTGGTCAAGATGGCCGAGGACCTCCTGCCGCAACTGCGCGTCGCCGAATGGCTCGACCGCGCCGAAGCGGCCCAGCGACAGATGGAGCATCTCGACCTCCGCGATCTGCGCAGCGTCGTCGCGGCGAGTGACGATTCGATCGTCGCCCGCGACGAATCGACCCGTGCGCTCGCCGAGGAGCTGAAGGCAGCACTCGTTCGCAAGCAGGAAGAGGAGCTCACGCTCTGGTTCGGTGACATCGATGCCGCGATCGGCGTCGGTCGGGTCATTCGGGCGTTGCGCCTCTCGAGCCAGCCGCCCAAGGCCGGCGTGATGTTCCCGCCCGAACTGGCCCGTCGCCTCAGCGATGCAACCGTCGCCGCGCTGCTGCCCGACGATCCAGCCGATCGTTGGATCGCCGTGCTCGAAGCAGTGGCGTTCTCACCGGTGCGCACGCTCGTCACCCCAACGGTCGCCCCGACGACGGTCACCGACGATCTCAAGGCCACCGTGGTCCGACTCGGACCCGCGCTCCCCCAGGTCGCCGCACTGCTCGGCATCGAGATTCCGGCGGGCACGCCGAAGCCGAAGCCGCTGCGTCCAGGGCCGCCGCGCAAGGACGGCCGCGGTGACGGACGTCAGCGCCGCGATGCGAAGCCGCGTGACGGCAAGCCACGTGACGCCAAGCCGCGCGACGCCAAGCCCGGCGACGGCAAGCCACGCGGTCCCAAGCCGGACGCCAAGGACGCACCTGGCGAGGAAGCCACGGCGTCAGCCCCGGCCGATGCACCTGCGTCGGCACCTGTCGACGAGGCCCCGGCCCCGGCCGAGGCTCCGCCTGTCGACGCACCTGCTGTGGCGCCCGCCGAAGCAACGCCGCAGGAGCCTGCCACCGAGTCGGCACCTGCCGCGGACGCCGCTCCGGAGCCGACCGACGAGGCCCCCTCGGAGTCGACCCCGCCAGCGGGTTGAGCCGGTTCGTCCGTCCGGACGAGCCACGCATACGATCCCGGCCATGACCGAGATCGTCACCTACGAAACCCGCGAGCGCGTCGCGCTCATCACGCTCGACCGCCCCGACGCGCGCAACGCCGTCAACGGCGACGTCGCGCAGGCGATGGAAGCCGCCATCGATCAGATGGAGGCCGACGACGAGATCTGGGTCGGGATCATCCAGGCGAACACCGAGGGGCAGGCCAAGCCGGTGTTCTGCGCCGGCGCCGATCTCAAGGCCATCAATTCGGGCCAGGGCGCCTCGCTCATGACCGAGCGCGGCGGATTCGGTGGGTTCGCCTACCGGGACCGCAAGAAGCCCGTCATCGTGGCCGTCGACGGCCTGGCGACGGCCGGAGGGTGCGAGATCGTGCTCGCGGCCGACCTGGTGGTGGCGACGACTCGTTCCGCGTTCGGGCTCGCCGAAGTGAAGCGCAACCTGATCGCCGGTGCCGGCGGGCTCTTCCGCCTGCCACGCGCCATCGGTCGCTCAGCGGCGATGGAGCTCATCCTCACGGGCACACCGCTCGAGGCCCAGCGGGCCTACGACCTCGGCCTCGTCAATCGCCTGGTCGAACCCGGCACCGCCACCGACGCGGCCCTCGAGTTGGCAGCGGAGATCACCGCGAACGCGCCAATGGCGATCTGGGAGAGCCGGGCCGTCGTGTTGGCCGCGGCGACGTCCGACGACGACACGCTCAAGCAGATGACCGACTCGGCGATGGGCCGCGTGATGCGCTCGGAGGACCTCACCGAGGGGCTCACGGCGTTCATCGAGAAGCGTGCACCCCAGTGGAAGGGCCGCTGACCCCGCCCGATCCCCTCAGAACCGACGGAAGGTCGTGATGAGGCGAGCCACGATGCCGGCGCGCTCGTAGAGATTCTTGGTGTGGCGATCGCCGGGCAGCGCCTGGCCCTCGACCGCGACCGCCCCGCTCGCCCGTGCGCGCTCGATGGCGGTCGCGAGCAGCGCATCACCGAAGCCGAGTTCACGAGCTTCGGGGGTCACCCACACCTGATCGACACGCACGATCCGGTCCTCGCCGAGCGCTGCCACGAGATAGCCGATGACGACCTCGTCGATGTGGCCGACGATGACCTCGACCCCGTCGGGGAGCCGTGTCCACCCCGTTCCGATCGCCGGGTGTTCGACGAGCCATCGCTCGGCGCCGCGCTGCCCATCGAGCGCCAAGCGGGCCTCGGCCTCGAGGAACTGGAGTTGGCCGGCGTCCGACGCGGTGGCTGGCCGCACGAGCGGATCGATCACGACGGTGCCTCCGTCCGGAGACGGTCGAGCTTCCCGAGGATCGTACGGCGATGGCGACCGCCGCGTTCGTAGGCCTCGATCGCATCGCGCTCGGCCCGATCCAACCCCTCCAGTTTGGCCACGACGTCGGCCGACGGCAGATGGTCGTAGTCACTCAATGCGAGTGAGTCGGCCTCGGGCCGCGCCGTGTCCGCTGCGGAGTTCTCGCTCGGAGGATCGACGGTGGGTGCGGTGTCGTCGTCGGCCGGTGTGTGCGCCGACGGAGACGAGTTCAGTGCATCGAGTGCGGTCGTGCTGAGCACTGCAGGGTCCGGATCAGCTCCGTGGTCGAGCCGACGACGAACCTCGCGAGCCCCTTGTTCGACCGCGATCTTGCCGATGAATCGAGCGAGGACCAGCTCACGGCGAACCCGGTCGACCGCGGCCTGGATCACGTGGCGTCAGGACGAGAAGATCGGGCAGTCGTCGTCGCCGACGGGACAGTTCGGAGCGCTCGACCGAACGAGCAGGAAACACGACGAGCACAGCTGCTCGTCCTGCTGCTTCGGCTGAAGACGCTCGCCGCCCTCACCGCGAACCTCGGGCTCGTCCTCGTCGTCGTCATCGTCCTCGGCATCTGCGGCGACGAGACGATCCTTGAGGATCTTGTCGAGATCCTCCTCGACGTCGTCGTCGGCGAGCATCTCCTCGTCTTCGTCGTCGTCGTCGTCGTCAGCACGCTTCTTGCGCTTGGTGCGAGGGGCCTCGGTGGCTTTCGCATCGTCATCGTCGTCGTCATCGTCGTCCGCGACGTCGTCATCGTCGTCGTCCGTGGCGACGTCATCGTCATCGTCCAGATCGATGTCCGCGTCGTCGACCTCGACATCGTCGTCGGTCTCCTCCTCGGAGGTGTCGTCGTCAGGTTCGTTGATCTCGTCGTCAGCCATGTTGTCGTTTCGATCTCGTCGTGCGGTGGGTCACCGAACGAATGGGGGTATGCGGGCGGAGCATAGGCCTGGCTACCGCACCGATCAGGAAGTGGCACGTGTGACAGGAGTCACACATGCCGAAACCGGGGTCATTCGGTGTCGCGCCGAGCCTCGGCGCGTCGCTCCGATTCGAGACGTTCGAGCTCCGGCGCCTCGGTCGTCATGTGCGTCATCGCCGACGCGATGGCATGGTGTCCAGCGCGCTCCGCGATGAGGCGATGCATCTCCAGTGCGACGCGTCGATACGACGGATGACCCTGGGGCGACGAGCGCAGCTCGAGCATGTGGATTGCCTCACGTGCGTTGAACTGCATCGAGTACCGCATCCGATATGCCATCGACACGGCGTACGGCGCCTGTTGGGGATAGGCGCCGTTGAGTGCGTCGTACAGCGAAGCCGAACGCGCCATCGCCTCGTCGAAGTCGTTGCCGAGGCCCGCTTCGGTGACGAGCTCGGGCCGTGTGAACCCGTGATTCGGCGTCAGTCGTTGCCACTCGATCGTCAGCATCCGGTGGCGCTGCATGTCGCGGAACGCCCCGTAGTCGCTGAGCACGTCGAACCGGTAGAAGGACCGCTCGAATGCCCGCCCGGGCTTGTGGCGACGGTTCTCCCGCTCCCCCACGTACGCACGCATCAACGAAACCCGTTCGTCGACACCCAGACGGCGGACGCGTTCGAGCAGTTGAGGCTCGGGCAACGTGGAGTGGGAGTAGCAGATGGCCGCCAGCAGCTTGTCCTCGGCCTCGGGGTCGAAGTCGACGAGTTCGACCTCGGCAGCCGGCTCGACCGGCGTGGCGCCGAACAGCTCCTCGACGATCGACGCCGTGTCGGTGCGCGTCGTGGCGAGATACTCACTCCACCGCCCGCCCCGCTCGGGCAGATCGACGCGCCGGAGGAAACTCGGGATCACCTTGCGCAGTTCGTGCAGCATCAGGTCGGCGTACTCGCGCGACTCGGGCAGGGAGCTCGCACGCATCCGCAGCAGCAGGGACTCGAATGCTTGGCCCGTGCCGTAGATGCCCACGTTGGACGTCGCCGCCGCAGGCAGGATGCCGCGGACGGCGTCGAGCGCCTTGGCACGGGTCGCGGTCCGGTACACGAACTCGCTGTCGTCGGGCCCTCGCGGCACCGTCGCTCGGACGTGCTCGGTCATCTGTTCGAGGCTCCGGCTGTAGGAGTCGAAGATTCGGTCGAGATCGCCCACGTACCGGGTGCCGAGCGACCCGGCGAGCACGTCGGGATCGCGGAAGTATCGATAGCGGCCGCCGAGGCGGGTGTCGTACGGGATGTAGCGGGTGCTCTGCTCGAGGTAGCTCATCAAGCGACCCCACTCGAGAATCTTCGTCAGCAGGTTCGATGCCTGCTCGCACGCCAGGTGCACACCTCCGAGCTGGGCGACCGAGTCGTCTCCGTAGTCGAAGAACACCCGCTCGTACAGTTCCTCGGCCCGATCGAGGCCGACCGTCGCATCGACGGAATGGTCGCCGCTGATGTCGAGGTCACCGACGAACTCGTCGAGGAACAGCCGACGCAGCGACTTGTGGCTGCGGCTGTACCTGGCGAACAGCGCTCCTTTGACGACCTCGGGCAGGTTGACCAGCGCGAACACCGGACCATCGAGGTTGGTGAAGTACCGGCGGAGCACATCGGCTTCGTCCGCGGTGAAGGACTCAGGGACGTACACAGCCACGGTGGACCACTCTAGGACGGCCGACCCCGGCACCCCGGGATCTCCCGCGGCCGCTGACCTGGGGCGATTCGCGTCAGGCGTACAGCCGACCGGCGTCGGCCATCACTTCGACCTCGATCGTGCCCGCTCGGCCGACTCGTCGACCGTCGACGAAGACGACCATGGGGGTGTCGAACGACCACGATCCCGAGCGCGCCGACCGTGTGGAGATTCTCGGATGTGGCAGGTGGGTCCCCGATCTGACCCGACGCAGCGCCTGAGCGCGCTCGCGCACTCGCAGCGAGGCGTCTGCACGAACGATCTCGACACGCCCGTCGTTGGGGTGGCCGCGCGGCGCGACGTCCCACCGACCACGGAACTCGCTGTTCATGATCAGCAGGATCGGCCCCCGACACCACCCACCGCGGGTCCATGGGGACCGAGCGACCACGTGAGCGACCGCCGGAATCACCTCGGCGCCGCCATCGAGGCGGACGCCCACGACGTCGAGCGGCAGCTCGTTGAGTGTCGCCCGCCCGTCGAGCGGCGGATTGCCGAGCGTGCGCAGCATGTCGCCCGACGCAACCGCAACAGGGTCGCTGGAATCAGGACCCGTGAGCGCGGCCGCCAGTGCTCGGTCGTCGGCAACGACGACCAGTCGATCGGGCCGGGGCACCTCGCGTCCCCACGGTTCACCCTTGCCGATCGTCATCGCTCCGGTGGTGGTGCGTCGGTCGGCGTGACGGCGACAGGCGCCGTGGCGGCGCTGTCGGCGACCACGCCCCGGAACGCCTGCTCTGCAGCGGATGCTGCCGCTCGACGAGTGTCGGGTTCGAGCGCCACCACGGCCAGCTGGCGCAGCAGGTCGACGAGCTGCTTGGTGGTCCGGACGAAGTCGCCGCCGGTGAGCTCCTCGTCACCGACCACGTCAGCGAACCCCTCCCCCGCCACCCAGGCATAGGCGATGGCCGCGAACGTCGGATCCGGCGGGCGGTGTTCGCCGAGGCCGACGGCACGCTCGTTGGCTGCGAGGTCTTCGCTGATCGCTGCGAGTTGCCGCCATCGACCGCGGACCTCACCGGAGGAGAACCACGGGGCCGGCGCAGCTTCCTTGCTGCGATGCTCGTACACGACCGTCGAGACGAGCGCCGCCAGGTTTGCAGGCGCCAGGCCGTCGAGCAGACCTGATCTGATGATCTCGGCCACCAGCAGGTCGGACTCGTGGAAGGTGCGCGCCAGCATCTCACCGGATTCCGTCAGCGTCCACGTCTCACGGTCGATGTAGTCGTAGGTCGTCAACACGTCGAGCACACGATCGAACTCCGTCGACAACGAGTGGTTCTTCGATCCGACGCGACGTTCGAGATCGGCCACCTCCCGTTCGATGCGTTCCGCCTGCCCGGCGGCGCTCACCTTCGCTCGCAGGTCCGGATCCCGGGTGACCGGGTGTCGATCGAGCGCGTCGCGAGCAGCCGTGTCGCGTCGGGAGCGCTTCGTGCTCGTCGCCGGAGCGAGCTTCACCTTGCGAAGCCGTCGAGCGACGTCGTTGCGGTACTCCTTGCGATTGGGTGCGTACGTCGAGGGCAACGCCACATCGCCGATGCGCCGCGGTGGTTCGTCGAAGTCCTCCGCCTGGAGAAACAGGGTCTTTGCCGACTTGGTGACGACGGTGAGACGCAACCCGCCCTTGCGGTTCGCCGATGCCACGACCGCCGCCGCGCCCCGATAGTTGCCCTTGGCGACGTGGATGACCGCTCCGGGGCGCAGCGAACCGAGCGCCTCGTCTGCCGCCGAACGCCGATCGCCCCGCCCGGCGGTTCGCTCGTCCTGTGCGCGGTCACGCAGTCTGCGGTAGTCGGCGATGTCACCGAAGTCGCTCGTGGCCTGCTCGCGCAACTCCGCTGCTGCAGCGCGACGACGGTCGAGTCGTGCCTCGAGTTTCACCACGTCACGATCTGCTTGGTACTGAGCGAACGACAGGTTCAACAGGTGATGTGCCTCGTCGCTGTTGTAGGTGCGGATCAGGTTGGCGGCCATGTTGTAGGTCGGATGGAACGCCGAGCGCAGATGGAACGAGGAGCTGCCCGCCAGTTCGGCGACTTCGTCGAACCGCACCCACGGCGACCACAGCACGACCGCCGTCCCGAGATCGTCGATCCCCCGTCGGCCGGCACGCCCGGTGAGCTGGGTGTACTGGCCGGGTGTGAGCTGCTCGTGGTGTTCGCCGGTGAACTTCGTGAGCTTCTCGATCACCACGGTGCGGGCGGGCATGTTGATCCCGACGGCGAGTGTCTCGGTCGCGAACACGACCTTGACCAGTCCTTCGACGAAGCAGGCCTCGACGACTTCCTTCATCGGTGGCACCATGCCCGCGTGGTGGGCGGCGATGCCGGCGGTCAGCTGCGTGACGAATTGCTCGTACCCGAGAACGTTCAGGTCGGCGTCGTCCAGACCGCCGAGCCGCGCGTCGATGATCGCCATGATCGATGCCCGTTCCTCGGCCGTCGTGAGGTAGAGGCCGGCGTCGATGCACGACTTCGCCGCGGCGTCGCATTGCGCCCGACTGAAGATGAAGAAGATCGCTGGGAGCAGCGAGCGTTGGTCGAGGAGCTCGACGGTCTCCACGCGTCCGGGTGGGGCGAGCACCTTGCGTCCGGAGCCACCATCGCCGCGGCCGCCACGCTCCCCACCGCGTCGGCCGCCCTGGCCCGGTCCCCCGCGCCCGAACCTGCCGCGGATCGCCGATTCGTCGAGTTGCACGGCATCGCGGTTGACGTGGCCGTCGATGAAGACCGGCAACATGCGGAGCCGGTCCGCGGTCCGGTCCGCGACGAGGTACTCGTTGTCGAGCCGAACGGGCCGTCGGCGCTCGACGACCGACGCGGTCGGCCCTCGGACGGTGGCGATCCAGTCGGCGAGTTCGTCGACGTTGCTCACCGTTGCCGACAGGCACACGAGACGGACGTGTTGCGGGAGATGGATCATCACCTCCTCCCAGACCGGACCCCGGTAGGAGTCCTGAAGGAAGTGCACCTCGTCGAGCACGACGAGCCCCAGGTCGTCGAGCTGCCGCGATCGGCCGTAGATCATGTTGCGCAGGACCTCGGTCGTCATCACGACGATCGGAGCCGACCCGTTGATCGAGTTGTCACCGGTGAGAAGGCCGACCTCGTCGTCGCCGTACATGGCCACCAGGTCGCGATACTTCTGATTCGACAGCGCCTTGACCGGTGCGGTGTAGAACGCTCGGAGCCCCTGGCGTCGAGTCGCCGAGATGCCGTATTCGGCCACGACGGTCTTGCCACTGCCGGTCGGCACCGCAACGACGACATGGTCGCCACGGTCCAGTGCGTCGAACGCCTCGGCCTGGAAGCGGTCGATCGGGAACGGGTACCGCCCGACGAACTCCTCGCGCATCGCTGCGCGGTCGCCGGCCGACCCGGTCGGGGTGGTCACTCCTCGACCGGTCGACGACGGACCACGAGCCAGCCGATCAGGATGGAGAGGAAGTAGAGGATCATCATCGGGACGCCGAGCAGCGCCATCGTGATCGGGTCACCCGACGGTGTGATGACCGCAGCCAGCACGGCGATGCCGACGATGGCCATTCGCCAGCTCCCGAGGAGACGACGCGGGGTCACGACCCCGACGAGCTGCAGGAACACCAGGAGGACCGGCAGCAGGAAACCTGCGCCGAACGCAGCGATCATCAGGCCGATCAGCGCCACGTAACTGCTGACCGAGAAGATCTGGTTGACGTCGTCACCCGACCATGAGATGAGGAAGTCGAGCGCACGGTCGACGGTCAGGTACGCCAGCGTTCCGCCGGCGGCGAACAGCACCAGCGAGGACAACACGAATGGGATCGCGTACTTCTTCTCCTTCGCGTTCAGTGCCGGGACGATGAAGCGCCACACCTGCCAGAGCAAGACCGGCATGGCGAGCACGATGCCGCCGTACATGCCGACGCGGAAACGGGTCGCCAGACCCTCGGTCGGGCTGAATGTGTTCAGCTCGGGGTCACAGAACGTCGGCGGCTTCTCCGAGCACAGGTCGACGTAGGGCTGCTTGAGGAACTCGAGGACCTGGTCGTAGAACGCGATGATCAGCACCATGCCGATCGCCACGGCGAGGCCAGAGCGGATGATTCGGACGCGGAGCTCACCCAGGTGCTCGGTGAGCGTCATCGTGTCGTCGGCGACGTCGTGCTCGGTCGTCACGATGCTGCCTCCTCCGGTGGAACATCGATGTCGTCGACGCTCTCCGTGTCTCGATCGTGCTCCACGTCGCCAACGGAGTCGAACGTGGGCGGCTCGACGGTCAGCGGATCGACCGGCTCCTCGACAGCGGCTGCCTCGACGGCATCGGCATCGGCATCGGCAGTTTCGTCGCTGACCCGCTCGGCGTCCTCGCGGAGACGTTGTTCGGCTTCGGCCTCGGCGACGATCTTGTTCGGATCGACGGCATCGCGCATCAGCGTGGCCGTCTCACGCATCTCGCGCATCGGCTCGTCGAGCGCTGACTTCAACTCGGACTGGAACCCAGAGCTCATCTTCTTGAATTCCGAGTACGTCTGCATGAACTTGCGGATCGCGTCGGGCAACTTGTCCGGTCCGAGGACCACGAGCGCAAGGAGCAGAATCACGATGATCTCGCTCCCTTGCAGATTGAACACGGCGGCAGTCTACGGGCCTGCCATCATGACTCGGAGTGCAACAACAGCGCCTTCCTTCTCTGCTCGATCCGCCGATCACGTTCGGGCACCGCGGTGCGCGGGCGCACGCGCCCGAGAACACCCTCGAATCGTTCGAGCTGGCATTGCGCCTGGGCGCGTCCGGGCTCGAGAGCGACGTCTGGCTCACCGCCGATGGTGTCGCCGTTCTCGATCACGACGGCGTGGTGCGCCGAGGCGTGCGGCGTCGTCCGATCGCGGAGTTTCGACGTGACGAACTTCCGGCCCACATCCCGACGCTGACCGAACTGCTCGTCCAGTGCGGAACCGGCTATTCGCTCTCGCTCGACCTCAAGGACCCCGAGTCGGCCGGGCCGATCGTCGACGCCGTTCGCAGCATCGATGCCTCGATGCTCGACCGGGTGTGGCTGTGCGAGCCAGATCTCGAGCGAGTCATCGAACTCAGGGAGATGCTCGACGCGCAGGGAGACACATCGGTACGCCTGCTGCAGACGACTCGGCTCGATCGCATCAAGGGAACCCCCGAGCAGCGCGCCGCCGAACTCACGCGCCATCGCATCGACGGCATCAACCTGCACCGCACCGACTGGAGCGGCGGTCTCGTCGCCCTGTTCCACCGCTTCGAGCGTGTGGCGTTCGGGTGGGACATGCAGTTCGAGCACGAACTGCGCGATTCACTGCGGATGGGCCTCGACGCCGTCTACAGCGACTCCCCCGACCTGATGACCGACGCGTTCATCGCGGAGATCGGCAGCCCCTGAACGACCTTGGATGCGGTGGCGCTACAGCCACTGCCAGTGCTTCTGGGGCCAGAACACCACGAAGGCACGACCGACGAGGTCGTCGTCGTCGATGGGGCCGATCGCCCGCGAGTCCTGTGATCCGCCACGGTTGTCACCCATGACGAACACGTGGCCATCGGGAACCACACCCTGCATGACGTAGTCGCCACCACAGTCCGTGGGCGTCACGACCTCCGGGTCGAGGTACGGCTCGTTGAGCACCCGGCCATCGATCAACACGTTGCAGTTGCGCACTTCGACGGATTCACCGGGGAGGCCGATCACCCGCTTGATGAGATCACGCTCAGAGGCGCCCGTGATCTGGTGCAGCACCACGACATCGCCACGGTTGGGGTCGTGCAAGCGGTAGGAGAGCTTGTTCACGAAGACCCGGTCGCCCGTCTCCAGCGTCGAGTACATCGATTCGCCCTCGACGACGAAATGGGCGATGACGAACGTCCGCACCACGAAGGCGACCAGCAGCGCGACCGCGATGACCACGATCCAGTCGAAGAACGCACGCGCCCCTGCAGGCAGTTTGGAGGTGTCGTCGGCCAGCGCCTCGTTCGACGGTGGCTCGACGGGAGGCTGTACGGATGTCTCGGTCGTCACGCTGCGCCAACGGTAACCGCAATGGGCAGTGACGCGTCGCCGGGCACCACCGCCGTACCAGCGAAGTCAGAGTGATTCGATGAGCCGGTCGACGCGCTCGTCTCGACTCTTGAACGGGTCCTTGCACAACACGGTTCGTTGCGCCTGGTCGTTGAGCTTCAGATGCACCCAGTCGACGGTGTAGTCACGCTTGCGCTCCTTGGCCCGCTTGACGAACTCTCCCCGCAGGCGCGCCCGGGTGGTCTGCGGGGGTACGTCGACGGCCTTCGCGATGTCTTCGTCGGTGCACAGCCGCTCGACCATGCCACGGTCCTGCAGCTTGTAGAAGGGGCTGCGCGCCCGTGACACGTCGTGGTACTGCAGGTCGAGGAGTTGGACGCGGGCATGGCCGAACGGCAGGTCGTGGCGCTCTCGGTACGCCTCGAGCAGCTTGTACTTGATGACCCAGTCGACCTCACGGTCGAGGAGCAGCGGGTCCTTCTCGATCGTGGTGATGCAGTGTTCCCACATGTCCAGTGCCCGCTGCTCCAGCGGCGGAAAGCCCTGCGAGTCGGCGTAGCGAAGCGCCCGGTCGAGGTATTCGCGCTGGATGTCGAGGGCGGACACCTCGCGTCCGTTGGCGAGCCGCACGGTTCGTCGGCACGTGATGTCGTGGCTGATCTCGCGAATCGCCCTGATCGGGTTCTCCAGCGTCATGTCGCGCAGCACGACGTTGGGATCCTCGAGCATCCGCAGCATGCAGGCCGCTGCGCCGACCTTGACGAAGTTGGTGTACTCACTCATGTTCGAGTCACCGACGATGACGTGAAGACGGCGGTACTTCTCCGCGTCCGCGTGCGGTTCGTCGCGCGTGTTGATGATCGGTCGGCTGCGGGTCGTGGCCGATGACACGCCTTCCCAGATGTGCTCTGCACGCTGTGCGATCGAGTACGTCGCTCCCCTGGCCGTCTGCAGCACCTTGCCGGCACCGGTGTAGATCTGGCGTGAGACGAAGAACGGGATCAACACCTCGGCGTAGTGGCCGAGGTCGTCGTCACGACTCGTCAGGTAGTTCTCGTGGCAGCCGTAGGAGTTGCCCGCTGAATCGGTGTTGTTCTTGAAGAGGTAGATCGTGCCGCGGATCGATTCTTCTGCCAGGCGCTGTTCGGCGGATTCCACGAGTTGCTCGAGGATCCGCTCGCCGGCCTTGTCGTGGACGACGAGTTCGTACAGCGAGTCACACTCTGGCGTCGCGTACTCGGGATGCGAGCCGACATCGAGATACAGACGGGCTCCGTTCTGGAGGAAGACGTTGGAGCTCCTCCCCCACGACACCACTCGCCGGAACAGGTAGCGGGCCACCTCGTCCGGGCTGAGACGCCGCTGGCCCCGAAGGGTGCACGTGACGCCGTACTCGTTCTCGAGCCCATAGATGCGTCGCTCCATGACGGCAACCTAGTGCCATGCCGAGCAACGTTCAGGGTGCAGCTCATCGCTGGGTGAAGTGCAGCGTGGTGCCGGGCGGTGACTGCGCCACCACGGCCAGATCGTCGGGGTCGACGACGGCGATCACCGGGTAGCCCCCGGTGGTCGGGTGATTGGCCATCATCACGATCGGTTCACCGGCGGGTGTCACCTGGACCGCTCCTTCGGTGAGCCCGAGGCTCTCCATCTGGTCCCGTGCATCGGCGGTGCGCGAGAACCGGCCGCGCTCCAGCCGCACTCCGACCCGGCTGACGTCGTTGGTCACCGTCCACGGCCTCGCCGTCAACGCCCGCGTTCCACCCTCGAACCACGTCGCGTGCGGCCCCGGCCACAACCGGATCACCCCACGGGGCGCCCGCCGCGGCGCCAGCTCACTGTCGAGCTCGGACCGGGGGTCGTGGCCGATCGGCAGGGTGTCACCGTCGACGACCGGGAGCGGCCCCAGACCGGCGAGCGTGTCGGTGCTTCGCGATCCGAGGACCGCCGGCACGTCGATCCCGCCCCGCACCGCGAGGTACCCCCACACCTGACCTTCGGGTGGGTCGATCCGCAGCCGCGTTCCCGTTGCCAACGTGTGCCGGCTCGCGTCCGTCCCGCGAGCGACGACGATCGGTTCGAGCGCCTCGATCGTCAGACGCCCGAGCGTTTCGAGCATCGCGGCGTCGGCGGGATTGCCGACCAGGCGATTCAACAGTGCGGCGCCTCGACGGTCGACGGCACCAGCGCGCGGCACACCCAGGTGCGCGAGTCCCGACCGCCCGAGATCCTGGATGGTCGTCGCCCACCCTGCTTCCACGACCCTGAACCCGCCCCGGCCCACGAGGTCACTCACCGACGGATCTCCCGGAATCTGACCAGTGCCCCTGGTTGCAGCAGCGCCGGCGTGGCTCGCCGTTCGTCCCAGACGGGCGCGTCCGTGCGCCCGATCAGGTGCCACCCTCCGGGGGACGCCGATGGGTACACGGCGGTGTACCCTGCCGCGATGGCAACCGATCCCGCAGGCACCACGGTGCGCGGGCTCGTCCGCCGCGGAAGTTGCAGTTGTTCGGCCAGCCCGGTCAAGTAGGCGAACCCGGGGCTGAACCCGCAGAACCCGACCCTGTACGTCACGCTCTCGTGCAGGTTGATGGCTTCGGCCACGGTGATGTCGGCCATCGACGCGACGTCAGCGAGGTCCGGCCCGTCGTAGACGACGTCGAGTTCGACGATCTCGTGGTCGAGCACGACCGCTGGGCCCGAGGTCACGGTGTCCAGCAACGCGCCGACGTGATCACTCGCCATCGGATCGCAATGCACGACGACCGTCGACGCGGCGGGGATGATCTCGGTCACCCCGTCGAGGTGCATGGAGCGCAGCGTGCTCGCCCAAGTGGCAGGCGACTCCATCCCCTCACACAGCCATGCCGATGGGCCGTAGGGACGACGGCGCACGATCAACGTCTCAGTGCACCCGGGCGTCGGGGAAGATCCTGAGGAAGTTCTCGGCGTAGAACTGCTCGCGCGTGTCGTCCGAACGCGAGCCGAGGGACCCTTCGAAGCGGCCGATCGGGTCCCGGCCACCTTCGACGTGCGGGTAGTCGCTCGAGAACAGGTAGAGCTCGGGCGAGGACTGGTCGATCAGTCCGCCGACGTCTTCGAACACGTAGGGGGTGAACGCCATCTGGCTCGTGAGCGTCTCCGAGGGGGTGCGCTGCAGTTCGGCGAGGTACTGGTCGACCTTGCTCCACGACCGCACGGTCCAGTCGAGCCGGGACAGCATCGCTGGCACCCAACCGGCGCCGAGCTCGACGCACGCGCCGCGCAGCCCGGGGAACCGTTCGAACACCCCGTCCATCACCATGACCGAGAGGAATGTCTCGGGGCCCTGGTGGAGCACCGCCATGTCCTTGCTGCGCACGTTCTCGCCGCCGCCCATCCAGTCGCGCGCCGCGGGCCGACCGGTGTTCGCCCACCGGGGATCCAACTGGAGTGGGGCGCCACCGACGTGCAGCACGAACGGCGTGGACGACTCGGCCAACCGGTCCCAGAACGGTGCGAGGTCGACGTGGCCGGGCGACCGCTCCCCTGCCGGATGATGCGGAACCCAGATCGCTTCCAGTCCGGCGTCGAGCGCCGCGTCGAGCTCGTCGAGCGCTCGAGCCGGATTGTCGAGCGGGACGATGCCGACGCCCATCAGACGGTCGTCGTCGGCAACGAAGTCGCCCATCGCTCGGTTGTGCGCTCGGGTTGCGCCGTACCGCAACTCGTCGGTCATCTTGCGACTGGCCGAGAACGGCGTCGCGACGCTGTGGGTCGAAAAGACCAGTTGTTTGCGGAAACCGAGCATGTCGAGCGCCGTTGACCGGTCGCCCCGGTCGAAGGCTCCGAGTGCCTGGATCTCCTTCGACGTCGCGATCAGTTGGTCGCCGAGGGCGATCTGGGCCTCGACGTGCGCCATCGAGTGTCGGCCACCATTGGCGACGATGACGTCGACCTCTTCGTCGGTGACCAGCGACGCCGAGTAGCTGACCGGCGGAATCTGTTCCCGGATCGCCGGGTCTGCGTAGTCACGGAGGAAGTCGGGCAGCTCCATGATGTGGCTGTCGGCGTCATAGAACGCTCGGCTGTTCGGGGCGTAGGTCACGTCGGGCTCTCCATCTGGCGCTCAGCGCCGGTCGTTGGCGAAACGGTAGACGCCGACGCCCGCCTGATCGAGTGCTGAGCGAACCGCTCGGGCGATGTCGACGGCACCGGGGGTGTCTCCGTGCACACAGATCGACTGGGCCCGCAGGCTGATGACCGAGCCGTCGGCGGCCACGACTTCGTTGTCCACGGCGATCCGCACCGCCCGCGCGGCGACCGCGTCAGGATCCGTGAGGACGCTTCCTGGCTCGCGGCGGGACACGAGGCCGCCGTCGGGACGGTATGCCCGATCAGCGAACGCTTCGGCGATGACATCGAGTCCTGCGGCGTCGGCAGCCGTGAGGAGTTCCGAGCCGGGCAGTCCGAGGATCGCCAGCGATGGGTCGTACTCGGCGGCCGCCTCGACGATGGCCACGGCAGCAGCGGGATTGGTCGCAGCGACGTGGTAGAGCGCCCCGTGCGGTTTCACGTAGCAGATCTCCGATCCCGCGACCTGGGCGAACGCGTCGAGCGCACCGAGCTGGTAGAGCACTGCGTCGCGCAGCTCGTGGGTCGCCATGTCGAGGTGCCGGCGGCCGAACCCCATGAGGTCGGGATACGACACCTGAGCTCCGATGGCCACGTCGTGACGGACGGCGAGCTCGCACGTCGAGCGCAACACCGATGGGTCCCCGGCATGGAAGCCGCATGCCACGTTCGCGCTCGTGACGACCTCGAGCATGGCGCCGTCGTCGCCGAGCGTCCAGACCCCGAACGACTCGCCGAGATCACTGTTGACGTCGATGGCGACCATGCGCTGATCGTACGCCGGTCGGCGGGGACGGCCCGACGCAGGGCCGCGTGCGTCATTCGCAGTTCGTGAACCAGCCCAGCGTGCCGTCACCGCGCAGTGCGACGTGCGGCTGTTCCGTGCTGACCGCACCGTCGTTGGCGACCGACGTCTCGACGGTGTACGCGTCGCCGATGTCGGTGATCGTGCCGGCTGCTTCGTATTCCCACGGCCCACGATCGAGAACCTGGACGAACGTGAAGCTCACAGCGGGGTTCACGTTCGCCTCGAGATAGGAGCGGCAGGCGTCCTCGCCGTACACGGAGAGCACGGCTGGGTGCAACGCATCGATGAGCGTGTCGATGTCTCCGCTGGCCTGCGCGGTGCTGAACCGCTCGTAGAAGCCGGCAAGGTCGGGTTCCGCTCCGGCGAGCGACTGGATGGAGTACACGATCGGTTGCCCGCCCGGGAGCTCGCCCCCTGCACCGATGGTGTAGGTCCCGTCGAGGGAGGCCATGTCGACGGTGCCCTCGAACGTGACCGTGACGTCGGGGATGCCGGCAACCGTGCCGATCCCGCCCACGTCGAACGAACCGTCGTCGGCGAGATCGCCACTGACCGCGACGAACGGCGCTGGGCCCTCCACCGTGATGGTGTTCACGCTGACGCGCAGTGGCAACTCGTCCGGCATGCCGATCGGTCCGGCGTGTTGGCCCGGGTCCGAGAACACGACGAGACCCGAGCGGAAGATGAACGGACCGCTGCCGATCGTGCCCGACGTGATCGTGAAGTTCGCCGTCGCCGCCGTCTTCGGGTCCGCCCGCTCATCCGCATGGCCGACCGTTGCCTCGATGTCCACCACGCCGGGACTTCCGGTGAATCCATGATCCACCACGAACTTCCCGTCCTTGTCGGTGAAGAGGTCGGCACCCTGGTCCTGCCCACCGATCACGAGGGTGACAGGGCTGTTCACCGATCCGCGGATGGTGACCGTTGCGGTCGTACCGGATGGCCCACTGATCGGGTTCACGCTGACCGTGGTCTGTTTCGTTTCTCCCGTGACTCGGAAGTCGGCCGACGCCGTGCCCGTCGCCGCGCCGGCCCCGATCGACACCTCGATCCGGATGGTCTCTCCCGCGACTTCGCCCAATCGGGCGATCGTGAAGGTGAACTTCCCGTCCTTGACGGGTTCGCCGTTCTGGGCATTGGGACCGATCTTCATCGTCACCGGCGTCCCATCTGGCGCGTCGGTGGTGACGTTCACGGTCGTCGAGCCACCGACCGGCCCGTGGTCCGGGTCGAGTTCGATCGAGACGTCCCATCGCCGCGGGTCGGTGTTGACCGTCGTCGACGGTGGCAGCGTCGAGGTGGTGGTCGTCGAGTCGGTGGGTGGAACGTCCTGGGTGATCGTGTACTCGGCGGTGGCGAGCTCGATGTTGGCGAGGGTCGTCACGCGGAGCACCACCTTGGAGCCGGGCACCCCGAGTGGGGCGAGCGTTGCCGACGCCGTGCCGTCACTGTCGGTCACCACGTCCTGGGTACCGCCGGAACCGTCGTAGAACGTCACGGTCTCCTGTGCCGGCCCACCCGTCAGTGTGGCGACCGTGGGGCCGCCCGAAGGACCGCTCGACGGCTGCAGGGACAACGACGGGCCGTCGTCACCCGCTGACAGAGCGAAGAACAGGCCGCCGACCAACGCCAGAGCCGCGACGAGACCCGCGCCGACCCACATCGTCCGGTTGCCGCCCATGGGCCGAGTCTAGACAGATCTGGCAGTAGCACTGACAGAGGTGTGCGACGCATCGCCTCCTCGAGCGGTGTGACCTCCAACTGGCGGTCAGGAACGAGCGCGTTGCACCCGCTCGATGACTTCGCTGACGGCGAGGACGATCGCGGCTGCCCCGAGCCCCCACCACGGTCCGGCGAGGACACCGACGACCACGCCGACCGCGATGATCGCAATGATCGCAATGAGCTGAGAACGCTGGAACTTGATGCTTCGGGACTGCGGCACCGCTTCATCATGCCCGCCTCGACGGCGCGGAACGGGCATGCTCGCTCGACGCTCCCGAGCAGCACCACGGGCGACGTCGACGAGCCCTACTTCTCGGTGTCGTCGCCCGTCACGTCTTCGACGCTCAGGGTGATCCCCAGCCCGCGAGCGACCTCCCCGATCGAGTCGACCACCCCGTCGAGGTCCGTCCCGACCGGCACCGACAGCTGGGCCGTGATCTCGAAGCGCCGCCCGTCACCGGTGCCAGGCAGGTCGGTGACGGTGCCGAGGCGCGAGATGCTGACGCCGGCCTCGCTGATCGCGGTGGAGATCTCGTGGACGATGCCCGGTCGGTCATCGCCAGTGAACCGCAGGCGCACCTCGTCGGCCTCGGGCGCTTCGACCGGCTCCTCGACTTGTTGGGCAGTGACATGCAGGCCCTGGTCACGCAGAATCAACAGGTTGGTGAGCAGTTCGTCGACCCGGTCGTCACCGACCTCCACGACGACGACCCCGGCGAACGTTCCGGCGATCTCGGCCAACTCACTCCGCTTCCAGTTGCCCTCGTGAAAGCGAACGACGTCAGCGAGCGACGCGACCACGCCTGCCCGGTCGCGGCCAATGATGGTCAACACCAGTTCGATCATCCCGTCACTATGACACGCCGGGACGGCGGACCCGGGCCGCTCGTCTCAGTCGAGGAACTCGGACGCTTCGAGACGGTGGAAGCAACGCCGACCGTTGTTCCGCGACAAGTCGGCCACTTCGAGTTCCTCTGCGGGGATCTGCCGATCGGGACCGCCCAGCGCGCTCACTCCCAGCCTGATGGCGTCAGCGAGGCCGAGCCCGTCGGTCCACGACTCGACGAGGCGCGCCTGGATCGTCTCGGCGTCACCACCGATCGCTGCGTAGTTCCGCTCGTCGACGACGGTGCCGTCGTACAGGATGTGGAACATCTGATCGCCGTCCGCCTCGAGCCCGATCTCGGCCACGAGGATCTCGACCTCCATCGGCTTCATCTCGTGCGTGAAGATCGTGCCGAGCATCTGCGCGTAACTGTTCGCGAGGCTTCGGGCATCGACGTCGTCTCGGGAGTACTGGAAGCCCTTGAGGTCGGCCGCCCGCACCCCGGCGACGCGGAGCTGATCGAACTCGTTGTACTTGCCGACACCGGCGAAGGCGATCCGGTCGTAGATCTCGCTCACCTTGCGCAAGGTCTGGGACGTGTTCTCGGCCACGATCACGATGCCGTCGGAGTACCGCACCGCAACGAGCGCCCGGCCACGGGCGATGCCCTTGCGCGCGAAGTCGGCGCGGTCCTTCATCATCTGCTCGGGAGCGACGTAGAACGGCATGCTCATCGTGAACGCACCTCCTCCACGATCACTTCGTAGCGGGCTGCCAGATCGGCGTCGTCGAGCCTCGTCCAGCCGTCGGCGTCGATCGTCGCCACCACCGGGTAGATCCCTCGCAGGGCGTCAGGGCCACCCGTCGCCGAGTCGGCGTCGGCCGCCTCCCACAGCGCTCGTGCCGCGAGGTTCACCGCGTCGTCACGGCTGAGGTCATCGCTGAAGCCGACCTTGATCACCGTGCCTGCATGCAGGCTGCCCGAGCCCGTCGCGACGTAGTCGCGCTCCTCGTACCGTCCGCCGGTGGCGTCGTAGTCCCAGAGTCGACCGCATTCACGCCGGAGATCGAATCCGCCGAAGATCGGGACGACGACCATGCCCATCATCGCTGCTTGCAGGTTCCCGCGCACCATCATCGACAGTTGGTTCGCCTTGCCCTCCAAGCTCAGCGAGGTGCCTTCGACCTTTTCGTAGTGCTCCAACTGCAGTTGGAACAGCCGGATCATCTCCATCGCCGCACCTGCGGCACCGGCGATCGCGACGCCGCTGTGACGGTCGGCCTGCACGACCTTCTCCATCGTGCGATGGGAGATCAGGTTGCCCGATGTCGCCCTTCGGTCGCCCGCCATCACCACCCCGTCGGCGTAGCGCAGGGCCACACATGTGGTCGCATGCGGCAGCGACAGCTCACGCATCAGGTCGGTCGAGGCACCAACAGGTGTGGCCTGCGCCAGGCCGACGCGGCGGAGCAACTCTGGAAAGCTCGACCCAGGATCGTCTCCGGTCGAGAACAGCGGCATCGTCACGACTCACTGACCGCCCTTTTGGACGTAGGACTTGACGAAGTCCTCGGCGTTGGTCTCGAGCACCTCGTCGATCTCGTCGAGCAGATCGTCGAGCTCCGCCTTCAACTTCTCGCCGGTCTCGGTGACTGGCGGCGTCGAGTCGGCCGTCGTGTCGGTCTCACGACTCGTCGTTGCGTTCGACTTCTGGGTGCGTTCTGCCATCAGCGTGTGCTTCCCTTCGAGGTGTCGGATGGAACCTGGATTCGTGTGGATTGAACGTGCCGGTGAGCGTGTGTCGAACGGCTATTGACCAAGCCGATCGAGCAGTTCCCTCGCCGTTGCACTCTCGTCGATCAACGTAGCAACGTGATCGGCGGTCCCGCGCAGCGGTTCGAGCATCGGCACTCGGCGCAGCGGTTCGCGACCGATGTCGAACACCAGCGAGTCCCAGTTCGCCGCCACGACGTCGTCGGGGAACTTCGTGAGGCAACGGCCACGAAAGTAGGCGCGGGTGGTCGTGGGCGGTTCGGTCATCGCTGCGACGACCTCACGTTCGGACACCATCGTGTCGAGCCCGGCGCGCAGCGCCAGGCAACGGTCGGCTCGGAGATCGTGGTACTGGAGGTCGATCGCCTTCAGGCGACCGGCCCCCGGCTGGAGGTCGTGTCGGGCCGCGTAGCCGTCGACGAGCCGCCGCTTGGCGACCCAGTCGACCCAGTGAGCGACAGAGTCCGGATCGCGCTCGAGACCCGTCAACACCTGCTCCCAGCGATCGAGCACATCGGCACCGATCGTCTCGTCGACACACTCGAGGCCGTGCGACTGTTCGTACTTGCGGGCTCGCTCGATGAGACCCCACTGGATCTCGAGGGCGGTCGCTCGACGTCCGTCGCGCAACATGATCGTCTGGCGCAGTGATGGGTCGTGACTGACCTGGCGGATCGCGGCAACCGGATTTCCGAGAAGCCAGTCGTCACCGAGCGCGCCGTCCTCGATCATCGCCAGCACGATCGCCGTCGTGCCGACCTTGAGATACGTGGCGACCTCGCTCATGTTCGCGTCCCCGACGATGACGTGGAGCCGCCGATACTTCTGGGCGTCGGCATGCGGCTCGTCGCGCGTGTTCACGATCGGGCGCTTGAGCGTCGTCTCGAGACCGACCTCCTCTTCGAAGAAGTCCGCACGCTGGCTCAGCTGATACGGAATGTGATCGTCGGGACGTCCCGGGAGCTCGCAGCCGACCTTGCCAGCACCGCAGAAGATCTGTCGCGTGACGAAGTGCGGCGTGATCTCACTCACGAGCCTGCCGAACGGCAGCTCCCGAGCGAGCAGGTAGTTCTCGTGGCAGCCATAGGAGTTGCCCTTGCCGTCGGAGTTGTTCTTGTGGCAGATGATCTCGCCACCATCGGGGTGCAGAGCGGTGACCGCGCGCATCGACGACCGCACGATCTCCTCGGCCGCACGGTCCCAGACCAGTGCCTCACGCGCCGTGGTGACCTCCGGGGTGGAGATCTCGGGGTGGGCGTGGTCGACGTAGTAGCG
>JBAWHL010000019.1:0-2744 GCA_049593815.1 Ilumatobacteraceae bacterium
GTAGTGGAACGCGACACCTCGCGGATCGGCTGCCTCGCTGGCCGTTGGCACCCGATACCGTGTCGGGCCATGTCCTCTGAGCCCACCGTTGCGGGTTCCTCCGCGAGCGAGAGCCCGCAACAGTTCGACCGCGCGCCGGAGACGCTGGCCATCACCGCGGGACGTTGCGCGAGTGGCGCGTCGCTCGCTCCAGCGCTGTGGGCATCGAGCACCTGGGAGTCGGAGAGCCTCGACGACGCCCACCGGCGCGCCACCACGATTCGGCAGGGCGACTTCTACAGCCGGTACTCGAATCCGACCGTCCGCTCGTTCGAGCGGGCGATGGCCGAACTCGAGGGCGCCGAGGAATCACTGGCGTTCGCATCGGGGATGGGCGCACTCGCCTCGACGGTGCTCGCGCTCTGCTCGACGGGCAGCCACATCGTCGCCCAGCAGCAGCTCTACGCCGGGACCCTCGCCTTCCTCCAGGGGCCGTGCCGTCGCCTGGGCATCGAGACCACGTTCGTCGACGTGACCGAACCGGGAGCGTTCGCCGCCGCTGTGCAGCCCGGGCGCACGATGCTCGTCATCGCCGAGTCGCCGTCGAACCCGCGCCTGGAGCTCGCCGACCTCGACGAGCTCGGTTCGATCCGCGGCCCGTTCACGCTGGTCGACTCGACGTTCTCGACACCGCTCGGGCAGCAGCCGCTCGCCTTCGGCGTCGACATCGCATTGCATTCGGCCACCAAGGGCATCGCTGGCCACAACGACGCGACGCTCGGTGTGATCTCCGGTGAAGCCGACCTGATCGCCGAGATCTGGGCCTACTCGGTCCTGCACGGTGCGACGCCGTCGCCATTCGACGCGCTCAACGCGCTGCGCGGCATTCGCACGCTCGGGGTTCGCACCCGCCAACAGAACGCCACGGCGCGTTCGATGGCCGTGACGCTGGCCGATCATCCCGAGATTCGTGCGGTCCACTACCCCGGCTTGAGCGAGCACCCCCAGCACGGCCTCGCGACGAAACAGCTCCGTCAGTACGGCACGGTGCTCTCCTTCGAGCTCGCCAGTCGAGAGGTCGCGGCGGCGTTCCTCGGACGCCTGCAGACCGCTCGAATCGCCACCTCGCTCGGTGGACCCGAGACGCTGGTCTGCCATCCGGCAACGTCGACGCACGCGAGTCTGACGGACGCGGAGAAGGCCGCCGCCGGCATCACCGACGGTCTGCTGCGCGTGTCGATCGGCCTCGAGGACACGATCGATCTCCTCACCGACTTCGAACACGCCCTCGAAACCCCCGCCTGACGACCCCCAGGTCCCGACACGCTCCGAAACGCGGAGCGTCCGTGGTGCGCTGCCCGACGTCTGCGACAGATGTCGAGGCCAGGAGCGAACTGTCGGGGTGGGAGGGCGTGCGCGAGACTCGGGACATGGACACCTCTGAGCTCCACGACTCCGGTGATGTCACGCCAACAGGCGGATCCGTCGTCCGCCGCAACGACGAACGACAGCGCTACGAACTCCACGTCGACGGCACGTTGGTGTCGTTCGCCGACTTCTCCGAACGCCCCGACGCCATCGTCGTGCCGCACGTCGAAACCGATCCGCGGTTCCGAGGGCGAGGCCACTCCTCGACGTTGATGGCGGGCGTGGTCGACGATCTGAAGGCCCGGTCGATCAAGATCGTGCCGCACTGTCCGTTCGCCCGGTCGTTCGTCGAGGCTCTGCCCGACGCCGACGAGTTGATCACCGTCTGAGAGGAGCCCACCATGTGCCGCAACATCACCACCCTTCGTGGCCTCGAACCGGCAGCGACCCCGACCGAGATCGAGGCGGGCGCTCGTCAGTACGTGCGCAAGATCAGCGGTGTGCAGTCGACCTCGGCGGCGACGGAGGAAGCATTCGAGCGCGCGGTCGCCGAGATCGCCGAGATCACGACCCGGCTGCTGGAGGAGCTCCCGCCGCGCAGGCAGCCGCCCAAGACCGAACCGCCGTTGCGTCGCCTCGCCCGCCGCTGACGCTCGCGTTGGGGGTGCACCTCCGTCAGGTGATCCGCGCGCGTTCCCGATCGGCTCGGGCCTCGGCCTCGTCCAGCCGCTGATCGGTGATCGTCAGGTTCGGGACCAGCAGCCCCAACGACACGACGCCCATGATGGCGAACACGGCACGCAGACCGAGCCACTCGGCGAGCAGACCGCCGAGCGCGGCACCCAACGGCAACGTGCCCCAGGCGAGCAGCCGGTAGACGCTGTTGAGTCGGCCGAGCAGGTGATCCGGTGTCACGCTCTGGCGGAACGACACCGTGGGGATGTTCCAGAGCATGACCATGAACCCACCGACGAGCATCGACGCGGCGATGATCCAGATGTTCGTCGTCACCGCCGGCGCCCCGACGAAGAAGGTCATGCCGATCACGGCGAGGGTGAGTGTCCGCGAACGACCGAGCGAGCGCACGAGACCTTCGACCGCGAACGTTGCCGCGATGCTGCCGGCGGCCGAGACGAGCAGCAGCAGGCCGAACTGCGACGACGTGAGCCCGAGCGTCGACTCGTCGCCGACCGCGAAGAGCACCAGCACGGCACCTGTCGCCGATGACGCGAGGTTCGCCATCCCGACCATGATCGCCATGGACCGCAGCAGCGGCCGATCGACGAGGAACCGGATCCCTTCGCCGATCTCCCTGCGCAGTGACGTTCGGCTCGGTGGACGCTCGGGACGGAAGCTGCCGCGCAACATCCACAACAGCCCGATGGCTCCGACCCACA
>JBAWHL010000020.1:0-4981 GCA_049593815.1 Ilumatobacteraceae bacterium
GCGCCATCCACGCCGAGCCCGAGATCGGCCTCCACAATCCGTTGACCACCGCAAAGGCCAAGGCCGCCCTCGCCGGCCTGCCGCTGGAGTATTCCGAAGGCCCCTCCACCACCGGTTTCGTCGCCACCCTGCGCGGCCCATCGAATGGCCGCACTGTCCTCTTGCGCGGCGACATGGACGCCCTGCCGATGCCGGAGGACACGGGCCTCGACTACGCATCGAACGTCGACGGATGCATGCACGCATGTGGACACGACACCCACACGGCGATGCTCTCCAGCGCCGCCAGAGTCCTGAGCGAGCGTCGCGACGACTTCGCGGGCCGGGTGCTGTTCATGTTCCAGCCGGGCGAAGAGGGCCACCACGGTGCCCGCTTCATGCTGGAGGAAGGTCTGCTCGACGTGCCCGACCTGTCCGACGGCACACCCTCGGCGGTAAACGCCGCGTTCGCGCTGCACATCACCTCGGCGCTGCCGAGCGGTTGGGTCAGCAGTCGTCCGGGCGCGGTGATGGCGTCGGCCGACACGATGTCGATCCGCATCACCGGGCGCGGCGGACATGCCAGCGAACCGCATCGAGCACTCGACCCGATCCCGGTCGCCTGCGAGATCGTCCAGGCGCTCCAGACGATGATCACGCGCTCGATCGACGTCTTCGACCCGTCGGTCGTCACCGTTGGCCGCATCAGCGCGGGCACGACCAACAACGTGATCCCCGAGACGGCGCAGATCGACGGCACGATCCGAGCCACGAGCGAGAGCACCCGCGCCAAGGTGCACGACGGCATTCGCCGCGTCGCCGAAGGCGTGGCGATGGCGCACGGCTGCCAATGCGATGTCGAGGTGGTGTTCGGTTACCCGGTGACCACGAACGACGATCGATTCGCCGACTTCGCGCTCGGCATGGCCCGCGAGGTCGCCGGTGCCGACAGCGTGGTCGAACTGCCGCACCCGGTGATGGGCGCCGAGGACTTCAGCTACGTGCTGCAGAATCTGCCCGGCGCGATGATGTTCCTCGGGGGCACCCCACACGGGCTCAACCCGGCCAAGGCCGCGCCGAACCACTCCAATCGGGTCATGTTCGAAGAAGACGCCATGACGACCGGCATCTCCCTCTACGCCGCCGCTGCCCTCCGCCACCTCGCCCCCGCCTGACCGTGTCGGAGCGGGCCTGACTGTGCCCGACTGTGCCCGACTGTGCCACCAAGGCCTCCCTCGCGCCGCGTCCCTGCAGAAATTCTGAGCCCACGTTGCGCTGAGCGCAACGCTCGCTCTGAATTTCGGGTGGGGTGGGTGGGAACGCGCCGGGTGGCGCCGGGTGGGTGGCGCAGAGTGGGTCGCGCCGGGTGGGTGTCGGGCGGGTCAGCCGGTGAAGGTGCGGCCGTCGTCGGTGTTCGATCGGCGCAGGCGGAGGGTGACGATCTGGAAGGGACGCAGCGTGAGGACGACCACTCCGTCGCCGACCTCCTCGCCGTTGTCGGGCTCCTCGAGCAGGTTGCACCGCCAGGCGTCGGTCACCCGATCGGAGCTCGCCACCGAGATCCGGGTCCGGTTGCCGATCGACTCGTGCAGCCGGACGATCAGGTCGCCGGTCTCGTCGTCGGCGAGCTTGACGGCATCGACCTCGACACCGTGAACAGGAGCACCGTCGGCGCCCGTGATGCGCACGAGTGCCGCCGTCGGTGACGTTGCTGTTCCCGACGTGGCGATGCGGACCGGCTGATTCAGCCTGCTCGCTGCGGCACGCACCTCACCGAGTCCGGCATCGTGGGGACGGATCGCGAGTGTCACCTCGTGATGGCCACGGTCGGCGCCGGGGTCGGGATACATCGCGGCCCTCGCCAGGCTGACGCGCACGGCACCGTCGAAGACGTTGTGTCCGAAGCGTCCGTCGTTCAGGATCGCGACACCGAAATCGGGTTCGGCGAGGTCGACGAAGCGGTGCGCACAGACCTCGAACTTCGCAGCGTCCCACGGGCTCGATGGATGCGTCGGCCGGGCCACGACCCCGAACTGCACGTCGCACATCGCGACGTCGGTGCGCACGTCGAGGGGGAACGCCATCGACAGCAAGTGCTCGTCGTGATGCCAGTCGAGTTCGACGTGGATGTCGAGCTGGCGGCTGCCCGCTCGGAGTTGGTGGGTGACGACCGACGACGACGGACCGAAGCGACGGGCCACCCGGACACTGCCGACCAACGGGCCATCGTCGACGACGGTGACCTCGACGGAGTCGTCGGGACCCGGCGCCGCGCCACTCAGCGACTGGGCACCCGCTCGGGTCCACGACTCGAGATCCCAGGCGTCGTATTCCACTGGTTGATCCGGTGCGATCTCGAGCACGCCGGCCAACTGCTCGGATGGAATGAGTTCACGCGCGCGGTCCAGGTCGATGATCGAGGTGAGGTTGCCGAACGCGTCCCACCGCACGGCGAGATGCCGATTGGTCATCGACGAATCGGACAGCACGACGCGATCATCAGCGGCGATCGCGTCGATGGGCGCCATCCCGAGCGCGGGGACGCTCACGCGCATCGCGGTGCGGTCACCGTCGAGTTGTTGTGTGTGGTCGCTGCCGATCGGCGACCCGTCGACGACGATCACCTCGTCGACGGCGACGTCCGAGGGATTCACGACGCAGCCGTCGGGGCCGGACAACTCACCGACGAGACCGTCGATGCGCCCGCGCAGTTCCGCCTCGACCTCGGCGAAGACAGCCTCGGCGTCCTGGTGCACCCACGCGATCGAGGAGCCCGGGAGGATGTCGTGGAACTGTTGGGTCAGCACCTGCTTCCACAGATGATCGACCTCTGCCGGACGACCGAGCGCTGCCGACCACAGTTCGGCCTCGACCAGAAGCCGCTCACAGCGGCGGTTGCCGAGCTTGGTCTTCAGCTGGCTCGTCAGCGTGCCTCGGTGAGTCTCGAAGTACAGCTCGCCGCGCCACACCGGTGCCGCCGCGCCGGCGTCGATGTCGTGCTCGATGCGGGTGAACATCGCATCGGGTGTGTCGACCGCGAGCGTCGCTCGCGAGTCGATCGTCGCGAGACGACGGGCACGCTCGAGCATCTCGCGGGTGGGGCCGCCGCCACCGTCGCCGTGCCCGAACGGCATCAACGAATCGGTGCTCCACGCGTGGTCACGGAAGTTGGTGATCGAGAACCCGAACTCCTCTGGGGTGATCTCGGCGTTGTAGGTGTCGACCGGCGGGAAGTGGGTGAGGACCCGCGTGCCGTCGAGGCCCTCCCACCAGAACGTGCTGTGCGGGAACTTGTTCTGTTTGTTCCAGCTCAGCTTCTGGGTGACGAAGCGGTCCATGCCGCCGGCAGCGAACACCTGCGGGAGGCCGGCGGGATATCCGAACACGTCGGGGATCCAGACCTCGGTGCATCGACGGCCGAACTTCTCCTCGAAGTAGCGCTGCCCAAAGACGATCTGGCGCACGAGGCTCTCGCCGGACGGCAGGTTCATGTCGGCCTCGACCCACATGCCACCCACGGGCTCCCACTGACCGCGCTCCACCCGTTCGGTGATCTTGTCGAACAAGTCGGGGTGACGCTCCTCGATCCACGCATAGTGCTGCGCGGACGACGCCGCGAACACGTACTCCGGGTAGTCGTCCATCAAGGCGACGGCGGAGGCGAACGTGCGCGTGCACTTGCGCTTCGTTTCGCGCAGGGGCCACAGCCAGGCCGTGTCGATGTGCGCGTGGCCGATGGCCGCCGAACGGTGCCGCACTGCGTCGCCGAAGTCCTCGGCGAGCGCTGGTGCGATCGTCCGGCGAGCGGCCGCGACGTCGGGAATGCGGTCGAGGGTTGCGGCCAACGTGCGCAGCAACCGGGCACGTCGTGGATCCGACAGCGACAGGGTTCGCATCACGCCGTCGAGGACCTCGATGTCGTAGGCGAGCGCTTCGGCCTCCGGGTCGACGACCACGAGCGCGGCAGTGCGGAAACGGTAGAGCTGACGGTCGCCCGCCGTGTCGAGCGACCCGAGCGGTGATGCCACGAACTGCGGAAACATCGGGTTGGAGGCAGCCTCGACGTGCAAGGTCAGCGGACCCGGCGTCGCCGCGACGCGGTGGTTGGTGCGGCGCGGATGGATGCCCTGGAGCGGCTGGAAGGTGCCGTCGTCGGCGAGGTCGACGACCATTCCTTCGCACTGGAATCCAGCGGCGTTCTGGTTGAACCCGAGGTCGATGACCGCTTCGACGCGGCGCCCCGACCAACCGTCGGGGATCTCACCACTGAGCCGGAACCACGTCGTGGCCCACGGGGCTCCCCACGATGTTCCGGTCTCGAACGGTTCGAGGTGGTCGACGTCGGGACCGGCCTCGATCGTCAGTGGCCGACGTTCGGGGTGGACCAGCGGGAGGACCCGCTGCCACAGCTCACGCTGAATCCGCTTCTCGACAAGCTCGCGATCGTTGTGCACGCCGCGACCCTACCCACCCGAAAAAGCCCACGATCGTGACGCAGAGCGTCACGATCGTGCACCATTTCGGTGAGTTCGCTGTGTTCGGCGGGTTCGCGGTGGTCGCGAGCCCGTGTCGGTCAGGCGAAGGGGACGACGCGAACGTCGAAGGCTTCCTCGCCGTTGCGGCCCTCACGAACCTGGAAGTCCACGCGGGCGCCGTTGTCGAGGGTCTTGAAACCTTCGTGGGCGATCGCCGAGAAGTGGACGAAGAGATCCTTGCCACCGTCGTCGGGCGTGATGAAGCCGTAGCCGCGACCGGAGTTGAAGAACTTGACCGATCCCTTGGCGTCGGCCGCGTTGCCGGTCGGCTCGGGACGGTTGGTGTTCTCCTTGGGCGCACGCTCGGTGGCGACCTGCGGCTCCCGGGAGATCGTCGTCTGGCGGCGGTCCGACTCGGGCGCCTCGTTGCGCTGTTGCTTGGCGACCGGGGCGGCGTGCACTTCGAGCGCATCGACGCGTGCCGAGGTGAACGGCTCCTCGATGCCGATGCCGCGCTGCATCTTCAT
>JBAWHL010000021.1:0-4930 GCA_049593815.1 Ilumatobacteraceae bacterium
CACCACGGCCGACCGCCACCCCTGCTCCCACCCCACTCCGAAAAATGTGGGTCTCGTAGCGCTGGGCGACACAGAACCCGAACATTTCGGGGGTGGGGTGCCGATCTCAGCGGGGTCAGGACCAGCCGTCGTGGCGGATGTCGTCGCCGTCGGCATCGAGTGACCGTCCCGTCCACCGCAACGATCCCGGTGTCGCCGAGAGTCGGGCGATGAGGCCCTGCATCGGGGTGCCGTCGACGTCGGCGATCGAGCCGCGAGCCGCGTAGTGCGGATCGACGGCGATGTCGGCCATGTCGAGCACCGGCCCGATCGCCGCCTCCGCAGCCGTGAACGTCGCCATGACCTCGGACTGGGTGCGAAGGGCACACCACTCGGTCATGAGCTCCTCGAGTTCGAGCCGGTGTTCGGTGCGACCGCTGAAGGTCGTGAACCGCGCGTCGTCGCCGACGCCGAGCACCGACATGACCCGGGCAGCGACGGTGTCGCTGCTCGTCGACACCGCAACCCACCGGCCGTCGCTACACCGGTAGGTCCCGCGCGGCACCGTGTAGGGAAGTCCCGCACCGAGCCGAGGCTGTTGCTCGCCGGTCAGGCCGTAGAGCGACACGAGCGGCCCCATCATCTGGAACATCGTCTCCAACAGGTTCGCGTCGACGACCTGCCCGACCCCGGAGTGCAACGCCACCATCGTCGCGAACGCTGCGGCGAGCCCCGTCACCTCGTCGGTGAGTGCGATCGGCGGCAGCAACGGCTGGCCGTCCGGCTCGCCGCTCAACGCAGCGAGGCCCGACATCGCCTCGGCGATCGTCGCGAACCCGGGACGGGCGGAGTACGGGCCGTCCTGCCCGAACCCGCTCACCCTCGTGACAACGAGCGAGGGGTTGCGCTCGAGGAGCACGTCGGGCCCGAGTTCCAGACGTTCCAATGTGCCCGGTCGGGAGTTCTCGACCAGCACATGGGCGTCGTCGATGAGGCCCAAGAGCACCGCTCGATCGTCGGCGTGCTTGACGTCCAGGACGATGGTCCGCTTGTTGCGGTTGACCAACTTCCACCACAGCCCCTCACCGTCGCGTGGGTCGCGCCAGGCCATGCTGCGCAGGCTGTCACCGCCTGGTCGCTCGACCTTGATGACATCGGCACCGAAGTCGCCGAGGTACCGCGCACAGTTGGGGCCTGCGAGCACGGTCGACATGTCGAGCACGCGCAGACCGGCGAGTGCGCCGTCAGATTCGTGCGCCCGGGTCACGGCGCCCATCCCGCGAGCAGTGCACAAGCGTCGGCCATGTCGTCGCCGGTGCCCGCATAGGAGAATCGGACGTACTCGTGGCCTCGTGCAAGGTCGAAGTCGATGCCCGACGTCGCCGCCACGCCGAGTTCGTCGAGCCAGCGATTCGTCAAGGCGAGTGAATCGATCCCCAGTTCCGTCGTGAGGTGAGGAACGTGCGCGTAGACGTAGAACGCTCCATCGGCCGGTGCGATGTCGACGATGCCGGCCTCGGCGAGTCCGGCGAGGATGATCGTGCGGTTCTCCCGGTATCGGGCGACGTGTCCCTCGAGCTCCTCGTCGGCATCGAGCGCGGCCTCGGCGGCGACTTGGGCGACGTGCGGGGCGCAGACATAGAGGTTCTGTTGGAGCCGTTCGACGGTGTCGACGACCGATTCGGGGACGATCAACCATCCGATCCGCCACCCGGTCATCGACCAGTACTTCGAGAAGCTGTTGACGAGCAGGGCCTCAGGGTGCACGTCGAGCATCTGCGGGGCGGGCGGGCCCTGCACGATGCCGTGATAGATCTCGTCGGCGATCACCACGATGCCCCGCTCCCGGCACGCAGAAGCGATCGAGGTCAGTGCCTCGGTCGACAGCACCGTGCCGGTGGGGTTGGACGGCGAGGCGAGGATGATCCCGTCGAGGTGGCCCGCGGCGTCGAGGTGCTCGACCGTCGGCGCCCAGCGGGAGTCCGGCCCGACCGGGATCGGTACCGGAACCATGCCGAGGGCGATCAACGTGTTGCGGTAGCAGGGATATCCGGGCTCGAGCACACCCACGCGGTCGCCCGGTTCGA
This sequence comes from Ilumatobacteraceae bacterium, assembly GCA_049593815.1. Lineage (GTDB taxonomy): Bacteria > Actinomycetota > Acidimicrobiia > Acidimicrobiales > Ilumatobacteraceae > Sva-07. The sequence continues at coordinate 2,067 of JBAWHL010000021.1, forward strand.
ACATGGTCAGGAAGGCCAGGGTGAAGCCGGCGGAGGCGCCGGCGACCACGACGACGCGTCGCGGATCGACGTCGGTGTATCGAGCGGCGATCTTCTGGCGCAACGATCGGAGACCGGCCGCATTGGTGTAGCCGAGCGGCTCGTCGAGGTGACGCCGCACCGCTTCCCGGGCCAGTTCGGGCAGGGGCGTCGACGGTTGGCCGACCTCGAGGTGCAGGACTCGACGCCCTGACGCCTCCAGCGCTCCCGCGCGGCGGCTCATGGCCATCGCATGGAAGGGGGGCACGGATGCTGCTCGGATGGCGGCCTCGATCACCCGGCGAGTCTCGCATCGCGACGGGGCTGCGGACACGTCCGCCCGCGATTCTGTGCGGTGCTCGTTGCGCTGAGCGACCCGATCCACGCATTTTTCGGGGTGGGTGGGGGGGACGACGGGACGGGTGGTGGGGGCCTGGGGTGGAGGCGGTGGGCGATTCTCAAGGTTTCTTGACTTTGCATTCCCCTGACACGCGACCGCGGTGACGCTGACGGTGGTCGCCTTACCGTGCTGTGTGGCCCTCAAGACGAGGGGCATTCCGACCGATGAGGAACCGTATGAGTCGCCGAACGAAACACCAGGAGTCCCGATCCTCGAGGGATCGCGGGTTCAGCCTGGTCGAGATCGTCATCTCGATCGTCCTGCTGGGCACCGTCGTGGTCGCTGGTCTCAACGCCGTCACCACGAACATCAAGGTGTCGTCGACGAGCCGTTCGGCCGCTCAGGTGGAGACCGCCATCGTGAATGCCTCGGACCGTGTCAACCGGGCCAAGAAGTCCTGCGACTACACCAAGTACGCCCGCGCCGCGGTGCAGACCGAGGGGTGGGACCCGAACACGGCAACGGTGACGCAGCAGTACTACGTGCCGTCGGGCGACCCACAGTCCCTCGGCACCTGGGCGGTGGGCCCAACGGCCGGTCCCGGCTGTCGCGACGGGGTCCTCTCGGACCTCCTGGTGCAGCGCGTCAATATCACGATCACAAGTCCCGACGGCAAGGTTCGTCGCTCAATCACGGTGGTGAAGTCAGATGTCTGATTCCGAAACGATCTCGAACGCGGCAACCCGATCGACGCGTGACCGGGGGATGACCCTGCTCGAGGTGGTCGTCACGTTGAGCATCATGGGCACGATCATCGCCGTGTTGTCGACGGCAATGGTCGTCACGCTGCGCCAGCAGGACAACACCGAGGGCCGTCTCAACGTCGCTCGGGCCGAGCAACAGGTCAGCCTGTGGGTCCCCGCCGACCTGTCGTCGGCGAGCACCGTCGACACCAGCCCGGAGGCCACACCGTGCGGGACGCCGGTCTGCGACGGCATTGACCTCAGCAACGGCTCCAACGTCGTGATGCTCGAGTGGTCGACCGAGAACGGCGACGGCACGCTCACCGACACCAAGGTTTCGTATCACTTCGCACCGAGCGCGGACGACCCGCTCGTCTACGTGCTCTCACGCGTCGAGTGCACGTCGGTCGCAGCGGGCCCGTGGAGTTGTTCGATCCGCATCGTGCTCGACGACCTGCCCGGCCCGCCCGCCGGCGACCCGTTCATCCCTGGCGTCGCCAACGGCGCGGCATGCAGCCGCGAGGTCGATCCGGTTCCCTGCACCCGTCCCGACTGGGTGATCACGGTCAGCGAACCGCTGGCCGCCGACTCGATCGACGGCACCACCCTTGCCTGCCCGGAGAACGCGTGCAGCGACGCCGACAAGAAGAACGCCAACCGCGTGATCGTGTCGATCAACGGTGGTGGTGACGTCAGCGGCGCCGGCGGCGGTCTCAACCAGGTGAGCATCACCGCGGGCGGCACGGTCCGCACCGAGATCGATGCCAAGAGCTCCAACGGGACGCCGTCGTTCGTCGAGGCTCGCAGCCGCTGCGGTGGCCCGATGACGCTCGTCGTCGACGAATCGAACTCGATCGGCAGCGCCATCACCGATGTGAAGAAGGGCGTCCGCACGTTCATCGAGTCGTTGGCCGGCACCCCGGTCAAGCTCCAGATCGTCCGCTTCCAGACGTTCAGCTCGATTCTCGGCACGTCCGACTGGCATCGCTACTACGACATGACGAATCAGGCCGATGTCGATCTGCTGCTCGCAGCCGTCGACGACCTCAAGGGGTCATGGAGCGGCGGGAGCCAGGGCGGCACCAACTGGGAGGAGGCGCTGTTCCGCACGATGTACAACGCCGACGGATCGACCCCTGCCATCATCCCGAACACCGTCGTGTTCTTCACCGACGGTGTGCCGACGTTCGATCGTCTCGTCCACAAGACGTCCCCGGGCGTCCTCCCGGCGCAGCCGCCGGCTCCCGGCGCCCCGTGGGACTCCTCCACCGGCAGTTCGTTCAGCCAGGTCGCCTTCAACCGAGCCGACTACATCGCCAACTACATGCGCAAGAACGTTCGCATGATCGGTGTGGGCGTCGGTTCGGGCATCACCCAGAACTCGACGTGGGTCGACGACCCGGGTGCCGGCTACACCGACATCGTCGAGCGTGGCTCGTACAGCCATGTCAAGGAGACCGGCACCTACGAGGCCCGATACAAGATCTACAGCTGGGACGAGCGTGACTACGTGTGGGCCAACAAGTACGACTACGACCGGGCCTACTACCGCCGTTCGTACAACTGGACGGAGATCTCGGCGTCGGAGTACGCACGGATCAATCAGCACTCGGGCGACTCGGATGGCGTGCGCACCAACACGACCACGACCCCCGTCAGCACCACCGAGTACAACGCGAACTCGTCGAACCCCGCCTACAGGGCGGTCTCGAAGACCTGGAGCGACGGACCGGACTGGGAGATCTGGACCGGCTCACAGTCGG
>JBAWHL010000022.1:0-2065 GCA_049593815.1 Ilumatobacteraceae bacterium
CCAGCATGATCTGGATCTGGTCACGACGTTCCGACGGGAACACGTCGATGATGCGGTCGAGCGCCTGGGCGGCGTCGTTCGTGTGCAGCGTGGCGAACACGAGGTGGCCGGTCTCGGCGAGCGACAGCGAGATCTGGATCGAGTCCAGGTCGCGCATCTCACCGAGGAGGACGACATCGGGGTCCTCACGCAGTGCGCTGCGCAGGCCGTCGTTGAACGTCTCGACGTCGCTGCCCACCTCGCGCTGGTTGACCATCGCGACCTTGTGGTGGTGCAGATACTCCACCGGGTCCTCGATGGTGAGGATGTGCACCGGCTTGGTGTCGTTGATGCGGTCGATCATCGCCGCCAGCGTCGTCGACTTGCCCGAACCGGTGGGGCCCACGACGAGCACGATGCCGTACGGCTTGTTGAGCAGGCTGGTACATGCTGCCGGAGCGCCGAGCTCCTCGAGCGTGCGAACGCGGAAGGGCACGACGCGCAACGCCAGGGCGAGGTTGCCGCGCTGCATGAAGGCGTTGGCGCGGAAACGGCCGACGCTGGGGACGCCGAACGAGAAGTCGACCTGGCGGTCGCGGTGCAACTCCTCGAGCTTGCGCTCATCGAGCAGTGAATAGACCATGCGGTCGACCTCGTCGGAGGTCAGCACCGGCACGTTCTCGAACGACACGAGCGTGCCGTCCCGACGTGCTGTGGCCGGGCGCCCCACCGTGAGGTGGAGGTCGGAAGCGCCGGAATCGACCGTCGCCTTGAGCAATGCCTGGAGCATCGGATCTGGATTGGACATGGTTGGCTAACCTCCCGCTCGGGCCAGGCTCCGAAGGTCGGAGGGCCACAGGTGCTGATGAACTTCTCGTTGTTGATTGTCTTCGCAGTCGTGGCCGGTCTCGTGATCGGCTCGTTCCTGACGGTGGTGGTGGATCGGGTCCCGCAGGGTGGCTCGGTCGTCGCTCCACCGAGTCGGTGCGGTTCGTGCGGACTCAGGTTGGGTCCGCTCGATCTGGTGCCGGTGCTCAGCTGGGTCGTGCTGCGCGGCAAGTGCCGGCAGTGCCGTGCACCGATCGGCATCGAGCCGATCGTGATGGAACTCGCGACGGCGGCGATGTTCGTGCTGATGGCGATTCGCTTCGAGGACATGCGTGCGGCGATACCCGCCTACTGCATCCTGATGGCGGTGCTCGTCGCGCAGACATGGATCGACCTGCACACGCAGCGTCTGCCGCGCGAGATCACCTACACCGGGTTGGTGCTCGGGGTGATCAGCCTGAGCATCGCCGCCGTGATCCTCGGCGAGCCCGAGCGCATCTGGATGTCCGGCGTCGGGGCGCTCATCGCGCTCGTTGCGATGTGGCTGATCTACCACTTCAGCAAGGGCGGCATGGGCGACGGCGACGTGCGCCTCGCGCCGCTGCTCGGCCTGTATCTCGGCTGGCTGAACCCCGGCATCGAGCTGCCGGGACTGTTCTTCGGCTTCATCGCCGGTGCCGTCGTGGGCGTGGCGATGATGGCCGTCGACCGCGCGGGGCGTCGCACCGCCGTCCCGTTCGGGCCGTTCCTGGCCCTCGGGACGGTCGTGGCGATCTTCGTGGGTCAGCATTTCGTCGACCTCGTCCTCGCGCGCTGACCGGCGACGGTCAGGCGGTCTCCTTGAGTCCACCGAGGACTCCGTACATGGCCGACACCAGGGCGAGCGCCACGAAGCCGACGATGACGCCGACGAAGACGATCATCAGCGGCTCGAACATGGTCGTGAACTTCTTGATGCGGCTCTCGAGCTCACGGTCGAAGTAGATCGATGCGACGGCCAACTGGTCGTCGAGCGTGCCGGTCTCCTCGCCGACCTTGAACATCTGCTTGGCCGCGCCGGGGAACAACTCGGTGTCGATCAGCGGCTGGGAGAAGCCCTTGCCCTCGAGCATCTGCGCACGAGCGATCTCGAGGCGCTCCTTGTACACGACGTTGCTCGTCGCTTCAGTGGTCGTCTTGAGACCTTCCGGGAGCGGCACGCCGGCGGAGATCATCGCCGAGAGAATCCGGCAGAAGCGTTCGAGGATCGCGTAGTCGA
>JBAWHL010000023.1:0-6504 GCA_049593815.1 Ilumatobacteraceae bacterium
AGCAAGAACCCCCCGGCCTGGTCGGCGGGGGGTACGGGCGAACGCGAATATGTGACGCTCGCCCTACATAAGCAGAAGGAGGCCGCTGCGCAACATCGCTGTCAACGGTAGCACGGCGCTCGTGAACTCGCGCACTTGTTTTCCCGCCGGTACGCTGGAGTTCACAATGACTGAATCAACAGCGCGACGAGGAGCGCCCCGTCGCAAGCGGTCTCGCTCGCAGACGTCGGACCAGCCGTACGACGGTGGCCCCGTCAACACCTCGAAACTCACATCCATCAACGCACTGCCTGCCGTCGAGGCGCCCACTGGCTTCTTCGACCTCGGCGTTCCAGCGCGCATCGACGACGGATTGGCGGCCTGTGGGTTCGCCCAACCGTTCGCCATCCAGACCGAGGCCATCCCGGTCGCGGTCACCGGCAAGGACGTCTGCGGACGGGCCAAGACCGGCTCGGGCAAGACCCTCGCCTTCGGCGTGCCGATGCTCGCACGCATCACCGACAAGGCCGAGCCGTCTCGTCCGCTCGGGCTCGTACTGGTGCCGACCCGCGAGTTGGCGGTCCAGGTCGCCGAAGTGCTCGAGCCCGTCGCGCACCACGCCGGCATGCGAGTGCTGCCGGTCTACGGCGGCGCCTCGCGTCACCATCAGGTCGACGAGTTGGCCAAGGGCGTCGAGATCGTCGTCGCCACACCGCTGCGCCTGATCGATCTCATCAAGTCGAACGAGGTGTCGCTCGACGACATGCAGATCGTGACCCTCGACGAGGCCGACCGCATGGCCGACGACGGCTTCACCCCGCAGGTCGAATGGATCCTGCGCCACTGTGGCAGCCGCAACCAGACGATGCTCTTCTCGGCGACGCTCGACGGCGACGTCGGTCACCTCATCCGTCACTATCAGACCGACCCCGTGACCGTCGCGATCGACGAGGCGACCGACACCGTCGGCACGATGCATCACCTGTTCCTCGCCGTGCACCACATGGACAAGGACAAGGTCATCGGTTCGATCGGCAAGTCGATCCCGAAGCTGCTCGTGTTCTGCCAGACCAAGCGCACCTGCGACCGCGTCGCCCACAACCTCGCCGATCTCGGCGTCGACGCCTCGCCCTTGCACGGCGACATGCAGCAGAGTGGCCGCGAGCGTGTGCTGCGCAAGTTCGCCGAGGGCGGACTGTCGATTCTCGTGGCGACCGATGTCGCCGCTCGTGGCATCGACATCGATGACATCGGCGCCGTCGTGCACTACGAGCCGGCCAAGGACGTCAAGGACTACCTGCACCGATCCGGCCGCACCGCTCGCGCCGGTCGCGACGGGTGGGCCGTGACGCTGGTGGAGTACAACCAGCACACCCAGATGCGGATCCTGCAGCGCGGCATGCGCCTGCCGACCGAGAAGCCGATCGAGGTCTTCTCGAACGATTCGCGCCTGCTGCATCTCCCCGAGTTCGAGACCGACTGAGGGACGTGGCGGCGCAGAACATCCCCGCCGCCGAATTCGACGTCACCGAGGACGTCGTCCGCTCGCTGCTCGTCGCTCAACATCCGGACCTGGCGGATCGCTCGCTGGCGCTCGTCGCCAATGGGTGGGACAACGTCATCTTCCGTCTCGGCGACGATCTCGTCGTCCGGATGCCTCGGCGTCAGCTCGGCGCAGACCTCGTCGAGCACGAACAACGTTGGTTGCCCGATGTCGCCGCGCGGGTCCAGATCGACATCCCGGTCCCCGTGCGACACGGCGTCCCATCCGATGAGTACCCGTGGAAGTGGAGCGTGTGCCCGTGGTTCGTCGGGACCGTCGCTGCTGACGCGGAACTCCGCGATCCGCTCGCCGAGGCGCGTCGACTGGGGAATTTCGTCGCCGCGCTGCACACCCCGGCGCCGGCCGTTGCGCCGCGCAACACGTTCCGGCGAGGACAACCCGTCCGGGAGTTGACCCAACGTGTCGACGCCAACGTCGAGGTGCTCGGCGATCTCATCGACGGCGACGACGTACGCGCACGCTTCCACGAGCTCGCGTCGGTGGGCGAGTGGGCGCATGCTCCCCAGTGGGTTCACGGTGACCTGCACTCGGCCAACGTGATCGTCAGCGATGGCAAGATCAGCGCGGTCATCGACTTCGGTGACATCACCGCTGGTGACCCGGCTGTCGATCTCGCGATCGCGTGGATGCTGTTCGATCCTGTGAGCCGTGCCGTGTTCCGGCGCACCGCGGGCGGCGCCGTCTCGATCGACGAGGCGACGTGGAGCCGAGCGCAGGCGTGGGCATTGCACTTCGCGCTGGTGTACCTGTTGCACTCAGCGGACAACGAACGGTTCGCTCGCATGGGCAGCGCGTTGCTGCGCGCTGCCATCGTGCCGGAGTGACCCGACCATCCGCGGCGGGCCCGGACTCCGGTCACTACGTTGTTCGCGGCGGGCGCACGGCTCCGCCAGATAGGGGACAACACCATGCCGGTCACCACCGAATCCAAAGCGCTCCCCGAGCGCAAGGCGGTCCTGTGGGTCACGCGAGCGATCAGCTATCTGGTCTACGCCTACCTGCTCGTCGTCGAGATCATCCTGATCATCGGGTTCTTCCTCCTGCTGTTCGGGGCCAACCCGTCGGCGGGATTCACGCAGTGGGCCTACCGCAACCTCGACAGAGTGATGGCGCCGTTCCGAGGCATCTTCACGCAGATCGAGATCGGCACCACGAGCGCCAACGTCGAGTCGGTCTTCGACACGTCGGTCGTGTTCGCGATGATCATCTACGGCATCGTCGCGCTCCTGTTGAGTGTGCTGATCGGTTGGTTGACGCATCGGTTGCACCAGATCCACACGGTCGAGGAGGAGCGCAAGCGTCAGGAGATCCTCGATCAGCAGGCCGCTGAGGCCACCGCACGGCTCGAGGCCTCGATCGCTGCAGCGACGAACGACTATTCGCCGGTCGATCCGACCGATCCGACCATGCCGATCGCCGCGCCGCCGACGAGCCAGCCGCCCCCGCCGCCGACCGCACCCGGTCGATGATCGGGGCTCCGTGCGTTGAGTAGCGTGCGGGTCCGTGGCACACGACGAGTCGACCATCTCCACCCACTGCGACGAGGTCTGGGACGGCATCGTGCCGGTCCTGCACGACTACATCGCCATTCCCAATGTTTCGGAGGCATACGACGCGGCGTGGCGTGAACACGGCCACATGGCCGAAGCGGTCGAACTGATCCGCTCGTGGTGTGCACAGCGTCCGATCCTCGGGCTCACGGTCGAGGTGATCGAGCTCGAGGGGCGCAGCCCGCTCATCTTCATGGAGATCCCGGCCTTCGGTGGCGGGTCCGATGACGACACCGTGCTCCTCTACGGACACCTCGACAAGCAGCCCGAGATGGAGGGGTGGCGCGACGGGCTCGGCCCGTGGACGCCGGTGCTCGAGGGTGACCGGTTGTACGGGCGCGGCGGCGCCGACGACGGCTACTCGTCGTTCGCCAGCCTCACGGCGATCGAGGCCGTCCAGGCCACGGGGGGTTCGCACCACCGCTGCGTGGTGATCATCGAGGCGAGCGAGGAATCGGGGTCGCCCGACCTTCCGGCGTACGTCGACGCGCTCGCGGATCGGATCGGAACACCGAGCCTCGTCGTGTGCCTCGATTCGGGGTGCATCGACTACGACCGCATGTGGGTGACGACATCGTTGCGGGGCGTGGTCGTGGGCTCGCTGTCGGTCGACATCGTGACCGAGGGGCTGCACTCCGGCGACGCCTCCGGGATGGTGCCGTCGACGTTTCGGATCATCCGGGCCCTGCTCGACCGCGTGGAGGACGCATCGACCGGGGCGATCCTGCTGCCGGAGCTGAACGTCGAGATCCCTGCGGAGCGGGTCGCCGAGGCAGTGTCGACGGCGTCGGAAATCGGCCGCATCGGCGACCACTATCCCTTCGTCGATGGTGCCCGTGCGGCGACCGAGGTCCCGACCGAGCAACTGTTGGCGCGCACGTGGCGACCGACGCTCAGCTACGTCGGCGTGGACGGGTTCCCTCCCGCTGACCGAGCAGGCAACGTGTTGCGCCCGCACACCGCACTGAAACTGTCGTTCCGCCTCCCGCCCACATGTGACCCCGCAGCAGCTGCCGCCGCGATCACCGCGGCCTTCGAGGCCGACCCGCCGTACGGGGCTCGCGTGTCGTTCGGGCCCGCCGAACACGCGCCTGGATGGAACGCGCCGACCACGGCGGCGTGGTTGTCGACGGCACTCGACGCGGCATCCTCGGCGACGTTCGGGGAGCCGGCGCGCACGTTCGGGGAGGGTGGCTCGATCCCCTTCATGGGCATGCTCGGTGAACGCTTCCCCGACGCCCAGTTCGTCATCACCGGGGTGCTCGGGCCCGACGCCAACGCACACGGCCCCAACGAGTACCTCCACGTGCCGACCGCCCGTCGTCTCACGGCGTGCGTCGGCCACCTCCTCACCGCCCACGCCGCCCGCTGACCCGAAATTCTGAGCCGTCGTTGCGCTCAGCGCAACACGGGCTCAGAATTTCGGGTTGGGTTGCCGGGTTGGGTTGCCGGGTTGGGTGTCGGATTGGGGCTGGGAGGGGTCAGGAGAGGGTGGTCGCCATGGTGGCGATGAGGTGGTCGACGGCGTCGATCTCGGCATCGCCGACGGGGACGATGAGCGTGTAGACGTGGTCGCCGACGCGCACGACGCCGAGGTGGAGCGATGCGCCGGACAGGCGGACCGCTCCGTCGCCGGCGTCGATCTCCTGTTCCTCCACGTCGTCGCCGCCGATCCCTCGGTTGATCGACAGCACGTACTCGAACGCGTCGGCACCGGTCGTGCCACCGACATCGACCGGTCGCATCGCGGCGACGGTCAGGTTCGACATCACTCCCGTGTCGTTGACGTAGCCGTAGGCGCACTGCGGCGTGCCGGTGTCGGCGGCCTCGGCGGTCACGACGTCGATGCCGAGATCGGCAGCGACCGAGCTGACGCTCAACCGCTCGCAGATCTGGGTACCGGTGAGGGTCGGGGCGGTCGCCGAGCTGTCGGGCGACGCAGACTCGTCGATCGTCGCCACCGTGATCGCTCCACCGGTCTCCGTGGTGTCGCCATCGCTGCTGCAGCCGACGACCCCGAGGGCCGTCAGGGTCACTGCGAGCAGTCCGCTGCAGTGACGCCGGGTCACCGGGTGCCGTCGACGGGGGTCGCGACGAACACGGGGATCACCCGGTCGGTCTTCTGCCGGTACTCGTCGTAGGGCGGGAACACGGCAACGGAACGTTCCCACCAGAGGTCGCGCTCGGCCCCGTCGACGATCCGGGTCGTGTAGTCCGCCGGTGCGGGTCCGTCCTGGATCATCGCCAACGGCTCCGCGACGAGGTTGTGATACCAGCTCGGGTGCGTCGGGGCGCCACCCATCGAGGCCCCGAGTGCGTACTCGCCCTCGTGCTCGACGCGCATCAGCGCGAACTTGCGGAGCTTGCCGCTGGACGCACCCTTCGTCGTGACGATGATGACCGGGATGCCGGTCTCGCGCAAGGTGTTGGCCTCACGGCCGTTGGTGGCTTCGTACGTGTCAACCTGCTCGCGTACCCAGTCGGATGTGCTCGGTTCGTAGTCTCCGGTCAGTGGCATGTCGCCACCGTAGATCAGGCTCGCGTCGTCGGGCGAGCGGCGTCACCGCCGAGCGGCGTGCTCGCCCGACTGGCGATTCAGCCGAGCCAGACCGGGCGTTTCGACTCGTAGTCGGTGATCTCGTTGGCGTGGGTCATCGTGATGCCGACATCGTCGAGACCGTTGAGGAATCGGTGCTGGGTCTGGGGATCCATCGGGAAGCTCTCGGTGAGACCTGCTGCGGGGACCTCGACGACCAGACGTTCCATGTCGACCACGATCTGCGTCTCGGCGTCGGCCTCGATCGCAGCCCAGATCGCCTCGACGGTGGCCTCGGAGACGACGACGGGAACGAGCCCGTTCTTGGTGCAGTTGTTGCGGAAGATGTCCGAGAAGCTGGGGGCGATGACCGCCTCGAAGCCGTATTGCTGGATCGCCCACACCGCATGTTCGCGAGACGAGCCGACGCCGAAGGCGGGGCCGGCCACGAGCACGTTGGCCTGGGCGTAGCGCTCGTCGTTGAGTACGAAGTCTCGATCGTCGCGCCACGTCGAGAACAAGCCCTTCTCGAATCCGGTCCGCTCGACGCGCTTGAGCCAGTCGGCGGGGATGATCTGGTCGGTGTCGACGTCGGAGCGCTTGAGTGGCACGCCGGTGCCGGTGATCACCTCGACAGCCTTCATCGGGCCACCTCCTCGAGGTCGGCAGGCGTACAGAGGGTGCCCTTGACGGCGGTGGCCGCGGCCACGCCGGGGGAGACGAGGTGCGTGCGTCCGCCACGACCCTGCCGTCCCTCGAAGTTCCGGTTGCTCGTGCTGGCGGCCCGTTCGCCGGGAGCGAGCTTGTCGGGATTCATTGCGAGGCACATCGAGCAGCCCGGTTCACGCCAGTCGGCGCCCGCGGCGATGAAGACC